>VFKM01000205.1 GCA_009885545.1 Flavobacteriales bacterium | reverse complement strand
TAATTGTCGCAACTTTAGTTTATGTTGCAGGTTGCTCGTATATGTACTTTATGCAAGAATCGTTTATTTTCCATCCAGAAAAAATTTCTAGTACTACAAAAATAGAATTTTCTATTCCTTTTGAATTAATAAACATTCCCGTTGATGGTGCGAATTTAAGTGGTGCTTTGTTCAAGGTGGAAAAATCGAAAGGTTTAATTTTCTTTTTACATGGAAATGCTGGAAATTTATTTGACCAAGAAAATGCAGCCAAATTTTACACTGGTTTAGGGTATGACTTTTTTACTGTTGATTATAGAAGTTTCGGAAAGAGTTCGGGTGAAATGAAGGACGAAAAACAATTTTTCAATGATGTTCAAACAACATATGATCTGATTAAAAAAAGTTATAACGAAGACTCAATCACAATTATTGGTTACTCAGTCGGAACAGCACCTGCAGCAATGTTAGCATCGGCAAATAATGCTGAAAAATTGGTCTTAATAGCACCCTATTATTCATTAGTTGATATGACCATTCGTAAGTATAAAATTATTCCAACATTTCTATTGAAGTATAAATTTGAAACGTATAAATATGTTGAGGAAGTTAAAAGTCCAATTTTAATTATTCATGGAGATAAAGACGCAGTGCTTCCTTTTGAAGCATCTCAGCAACTTTCAAAACTATTGAAAAAAGGGAGTGAATTTTATCCAATAAAGGATCAAGGACACGATGATTTTGAAATGAACAAATTATTTGAATCGAAAATCTCAGAATTTTTAAACAATTAAGCTTTTTTCAAACCAATAAAATCTTTTAAATAAAACGGTTCGAAATAAGCAACATCTTCAAATTGGTTCTTGTTGAATTTTTCATAAGCCAATGGGATTTGACCGAGTGCTGAAGAATAAATTGTTGTGTCAATTTTACAATTTTTATCCTTCCAAATATCCTCTAGTTTGTTTGCCCCATCTCCAAAATAAACGAATGGTTCAAATTCTTTGTAACTATCTTCTGAGATAATATCTGCTGAAATTGGTTTTAAGGATTCTAGATTGGTACTGTAAACACCATTAAATTCTTCCATTCTACGCGCATCGATTAATGCACACAAATTGATGTCTTGGTGTTTTTCTTTTGCTTGAGTAGCTAATGAAATTAAAGAATCTACAGCAATCAATGGAATTTCTAATGCATAACACAACCCTTTAGCCGTTGAAACACCAATTCTTAATCCAGTGTACGAACCTGGTCCAGAAGCTACGGAAACAGCATTTAACTCTTTTAATGAAATATTACTCTGAGTCAATACATCTTGAATATACAAGGTGAGGTTTTCTGCATGAGAGTATTCATTGCTTAAATCTTCTTTAAGAGCTATTTGTTTTCCACCACAGGAAAGTGCCACAGAACAAACTTTTGTTGATGTTTCGAGATGAAGAATGTAAATCATTTTATTTTACAATTTCCAGTTTAAATCCTATTCCGTGTACGTTAGATATTAGTATAGAATCATCCTCTTTGAAATACTTTCTCAATTTCGTAATAAAGACATCTAAACTTCTTCCAACAAAATAGTCATCTTGACCCCAAACAGCATTCAATACGACATCCCTTGGAACAACTTGGTTTTTTAACTTGCAAAGAATCTTTAAAATATGAGCTTCCTTCTTTGTTAGGGTTTTCTCAAAATTTGGGTGTATCAATTTGAAATTGATTGTATCAAACGAATATTCTCCTAGTTTAATAATTGTTTCTTCAGGAGCATCAACTATTATATTGACTCTTTTCAATAAAGCAGAAAGCCTTACTTGCAATTCTTCAATACTAAAAGGTTTGGTTAAATAATCATCGCCACCAGCTTTGAAACCTTCAACTTTGTCCTCCGTCATTGATTTAGCGGTTAAGAATAGAATAGGTATATCCGCGTTTATTTTACGTACATCACGAGCCAAACTGAAACCATCTTTTTTTGGCATCATAACGTCAAAAATGCACAAGTGAAAACTCTCTTCATTAAACCGTTTAAAACCATCTGCTCCATCAGTACAAAGTGTAACATGGTAACCATCTGATTTTAATTGGTCGGAGATTATAAAGCCTAGACTTGTGTCATCTTCAACTAAAAGAATTTTAATTTTCATGGAGACTATTTATACTGTAAATATAGAAATTTATCAGCATAGAAAAGTGGTATTAAGAAACAAGAGCCTTGAACTGGCGTTCAAAGCTCTTGCTATACTAATCAACCTAACCTACTACTACTTTAACAAAGCTAATAAAAATTTACTCTTCTCCAACAAAAAATTTTAAGAACTTTTTAGGGTCGAATATTAGAAAATTAATTATTCGCAAATAATTGACATAAATCTGAAATAGGTATTACTAAGTTTTGTTTAATAAACCGTTATTTCGATTGAATATTCTGTAATAAAGAATAAAATATATTGGAAAGTTATACTAAAAAAATCTATTTTAAGATTCCAATATTCTACCTATATTTATATGCTTTTATGTATAAGTAAACTTATTTTCACATTACGATGGTTACAATATTAGTAATAGACGATGAAGAAGACATCAGAGAATTGTTGAGTTACAATCTCAAGAAGGAAGGATACGATGTTTTTTCAGCTGAAAATGGTGAGAAAGGATTAGCACTAATGACTGCTAATAAACCCGATCTAATCATTTTAGACGTTATGATGCCTGGAATGGATGGCATTGAAGTATGTGAGGCAATTAGAAGAACTGATGGGTTTCAAAAAACATTAATTTGCTTTCTCACGGCTAGAAATGAAGATTACAGTCAAATAGCTGGATTAGATGCTGGAGCGGATGATTATGTTGCCAAGCCTGTTAAACCAAAAGTATTAATTAGCCGAATAAATGCTCTTTTACGAAGAAAAGGGATGATCAATCTTTCATCAGATGACGTTAAAGACCTTGTTATAAATCGTGAAAAATACGTTGTTGAGAAAAATGGAACGGTTATTCATTTACCACGGAAAGAATTTGAATTATTAGCATTACTCGCTTCAAAACCAGATTACGTTTTTGAACGTGACACTATATTGGATAAAGTTTGGGGTTCAGACATTGTAGTTGGTGACCGAACAATAGATGTTCATGTAAGAAAATTACGCGAAAAAATCGGTGAACATTATATCAAAACTGTAAAAGGTATCGGATATAAATTTGTTCAAACCTCAAACTAAACTATTTTATATATTATCAAATTCTAACCTCAGCGTTAACATAACGTTACCTTGAATTAATAATCTAGTAACGTTTCAATAATTCTAGAATAACTGTTTCAGCGTTCCTTTGTACCGAAAAAAACTAAGAAACATATGAACTCAAAAATTGCTGGTTTTCTATTAACTCTTTTAATTACATCCTTCGGATATACCCAAACAGGATCAATCGCCGGAAAAGTTACTGACGCTGTTTCAGGAGAGTCAATTCCTGGAATCAAGATTTCCATTGAAGGTACAGAAATTAAAGCTTTGAGTGATTTAGACGGACGCTTTGTATTTAGTGATGTTAAGGTCGGAATTTATTCATTAATCTTTTCCTACAATAATTATAACACTAAAATTGTAACAGATATCAATGTTAAAACAATACCATCGACAGATCTTGTTGTCGCGATGGAGGCAATGATTAAAGAAATTGGAGTTGTAACGATTCGAGTTAAAGTTGACAAAGAATCCAATTCGAATTTAATCCAATTACAACGAAACAGTGCTGGATTTGTTGATGGGATTACAGCTGAAAACATCAAGCGTTCTCCAGACAGAGCGGCAAGTGATGTATTAAAAAGAGTTAGTGGTGCTAGTATTCAAGATAACAAATTCGTTATTATTCGTGGATTGAATGATAGATATAATACAGCAATGATTAATGGATTACCATTACCATCAACAGAGGCAGATAGAAAAGCATTTTCTTTTGATATTTTCCCTTCTGTAATGCTGGACAACATGTTGATTTTTAAAACAGCAAGTCCAGATTTGCCTGGTGATTTTGCTGGAGGGGTGATTCAAATAAATACCAAAGATATTCCTGAAAAAGATTTTATTTCAGTTACGGCTGGGACCAATTTCAATTCGCAATCCACATTTAAAGAATTTTCAACTTATGAAGGGAGCAGCAAAGATTGGATTGGATTGGGTGCTTCAGATAGAGCTCTACCTTCTGACTTGATAGGCACAGCAGAATTTAAGCCTCTATTATCAGATCCTACCACAAAATTTGAAAACAGTAAAATTTTCACAAATGATTGGGGTATTAATACTAAAAAGTCGTCTCCTCTTGGTCAAAGTTACCAAATTGGATTTGCGAAAAATTTAAAATTAAAAAAGAATGAATTTGGTTTTATTGGTGGTTTAACATACAACTATAACAGAAGATTTTTAGACGTTACACGAAAAGATTTCAATGAAGATTCATCAAGACTCTTTGATTACAGAGATGCCACTTATAGAGAAAACGTAAGTTGGGGCGCAATGTTGAACTTTGCTTACAAAATAGGAGAAAACCACAAAATCACTTTCAAAAACATGTTGAGTAATAACTCTACAGATCAAGTTATAAAAAGAACTGGTGAAAATATAGATGCCGATCAAATTGTTTCAGCATCTACACAGCAATACACAAGTAACAAAATGCTCTCTTCGCAGCTTTCAGGTGATCACCTATTGGAAAAGTCAAAGATTAAATTAAAATGGGGATTAAATTATAGTAAAACACAATCTGCCGTTCCAAATTTGAAAAGAATGCTTTATACAAAAAACAGAACACTACAAGGAAATATTGCAGACTCTGTTTTTACCGCTTATGTTCCATTTGGCTCTCCTTCACCAGATTACGCTGGTCGTTTTTTCTCCGACTTGAACGAAGATTTATTTGCCGGATTGGCAGAAATTGCAATTCCATACAAAATGTTGAAACAAAAGAGTTTGATAAAAGTAGGTTATGCTGGTTCAATTAAATCAAGAACATTTGATGCACGCGTTTTTGGATATGCAGTTAATAATCCTGCACTTTTCAACTACAATCTTTTATATCTGCCTCAAGATTCCCTTTTTGCAGACGAAAATATAAATGCAAATGGATTCAAATTAGGAGAAACAACAAATCCTTCAGATTCCTACACTGCTTCGACAGATTTACATGCTGGATATTTGATGACCGATCAAAAATTTGGAACTAAATTCCGAGCAGTTTATGGTCTGCGACTTGAAAATTTCAATCAAAAATTAAACTCACTAACATACGGTGGTGACACAGTGAAAATCGATAATACAACTTTAAGTTATTTACCATCGGTTAATCTTACCTATTCTCCAACAAAAAAAATCAATATACGTGGAGCAGCATCAAGAACAGTTGCTCGACCAGATTTTAGAGAATTAGCACCTTTCGCTTTTTATGATTTTAATTCATCATCAGCAGTAGTAGGAAATGACACATTGATGCCATCTGATATTACAAACTTAGACTTGCGTTTTGAGTTTTTCCCTGGAAATGGCCAAATTATTTCTACTTCGTTCTTTTACAAAGATTTCACCAACCCAATTGAAAACACCGTATTCTTTGGTGGTTCTGGGTCTAGAACTTACACATATAGAAACGTTGCAAATGCCGTGGATTATGGAATTGAATTTGAATTGAGAACTAAGTTGAGTTTCATCGATTCTCTTTTAAATACTGAAAAATTAGACAATTTTACATTCTTTACAAATGTTACACTCGTAAAATCAGTTGTAGACTTGTCGAATGTTGCCCAAGCTGTTACAGAAGAAGAAAAATTTAGACCAATGCAAGGTCAATCACCATACTTAATCAATGCAGGATTAATGTATCAAAATGACACATTAGGATTTGGTATAAGTTTAATGTATAACCAAATTGGTAGAAGAATAGCATTTGTTGGAACAAATGGATACCAAGACATCTATGAAAATCCAAGAAGTATATTAGATTTTCAAGTTACCAAACGAATCCTTAAAAAAGGTGAATTGAAATTAAACATCAGTGACATCTTTAATCAAAAAGCTGTTTTCTATCAAGATTTTAATCGTTCAAAAAAATACGAAGAAGCAGAGGACAAGCAAATTACCGGTATAAAATATGGGCGAAATATTACATTCTCATTCGCGTATAATTTTTGATACGATTAGTATAATTAAATAACTTTCAATTTTAAGAAAAGCCTCGAAATAAAATTCGGGGCTTTTTTAATTCCCAATTTAAAATCTTCAATTCCGAATTTCTCGACATGTTAACATTGTGGTTTTATTTATTAATCATTTCTTAAACTAAGAATAATTCCTAGCTAACCTTCAAGAAAGACTTCCGTTCTACTTTTGCTTTAAAAAAATGGGTAACGCAGCTTCCCAAAAAATACTGCGAAAAAAAAACTTAAAATGAAAATGAAAACAAAATTACTTTTTATTGCATTTGCTTTGGTAAACATCTTTAGCATCAATGCGCAAATCAATGTGTCGGGTGACATTACGTCGAATACGACCTGGACAAGTAACAATATCTACACCTTAACTGGAGGATTTGTTTACGTAACGAATAATTCTACACTGACAATTGAGCCAGGAACAATTATTAAAGGAAATCTTGCTGCATTAGTTATCACTCGTGGTTCTAAATTAATGGCACAAGGAACACAAACTCAACCAATTGTTTTTACTTCTTATCAACCAGCAGGTTCAAGAGCTGCAGGAGATTGGGGAGGAATTTTACTATTGGGTAAAGCACCAATCAATGATCCAGCAGGACAGAGATTAGGTGAAGGTGGAATTGACCCAGTAAAGGGATTGTACGGTGGAACTGACGCTAATGATAATTCTGGTGTATTAACTTATGTACGTATTGAATATGCTGGTATTGCATTTCAACCAAACAACGAAACAAATGGATTAACTATGGGTGCAGTTGGTGCTGGAACAACGATTGACTATGTTCAAGTTAGTTATGGTGGCGATGATGCTTTTGAATGGTTTGGTGGAACTGTGAATTGTAAACATTTAATTGCAAATAAGACATTAGATGATATGTTTGATACAGATTACGGTTTTACAGGTCGTATTCAATTTGCTGTTGGTGTTAGTGATTCATTAGTAGCAGATATTTCAGGGTCAAATGGTTTTGAATCAGATAATGATGCTACAGGAACAACAAATGGTCCATTAACTAAGCCTATTTTTACTAATGTAAGTATTTTTGGTCCAAGAGCAACTGCAACAAGTAGTGGATATAATGTAAACTTCACAAGAGCAGCACATTTAAGACGAAGTTCAGCACTATGTACTTATAATTCAGTTCTTGTTGGTTTCCCAACTGGATTAAAAATTGATGGAACAACGACTGGTCAAGGTGCTACTAATGGCAGCTTACAATTTAGGAGTAACATAGTTGCTGGTTACCTTACAACTCCTACAAATAGAAGTCTTGATTCAACGGGACTAACGACTCCGGTTTTTACAATGAACTCTTGGTTCTATGCTAATGGAAACACAGCATATCCAGATCCTCTAAGTGTAATGGCTATTGCACCAACAAATTATTTTGCGCCTAACTTTTTATTACAAGCAGGTTCTCCAGCGCTTTCAGGAGCAAACTTTACTTATCCAAACTTGAACAATGCTTTCTTTACTCCTACAACGTATAAAGGTGCTTTTGATGGATCAAATGATTGGACAAAATGCTGGTCAAACTTTAATCCTCAAACAACAGATTACAATACACCAGGTATTTCGTATTTAGCAGTTTCTGCTTCTGCAGGAGGACCAGAAACTTTCTGTCAAGGTGGTTCTGTTGTATTAACTTCTAGTGCATCTTCAAACAATACATGGAGTAATGCAGCAACAACACAAGGAATTACAGTTTCAACAAGTGGGTCATATACTGTTACAACAACAAATGCTGCAGGATGTGTTGCAACTTCTGATCCTATCGTTGTTCTTGTTAATGCTTTACCAACTACACCTACAATCACCGCTGGGACAACAACATTCTGTCAAGGTGGTTCTGTTGTGTTAACATCAAGTGCTTCTTCAAACAATACTTGGAGTGGTGGTGAAACAACTCAAGGAATTACCGCTACAGCAAATGGAAATTACACGGTAACAGTTAGTGATGCTAACGGTTGTCAAGCAACTTCAACTGCTACTGTTGTTACAGTAAATCCATTACCTTCAACACCTACAATTAATGCTGGTGGACCTACTTCATTCTGTACAGGTGGTTCCGTAACATTGACATCAAGTGCAACAGGAGGAAACACTTGGTCAACTGCTGAAACAACTGATGCAATAAATGTAAATGCTTCGAATGTTATTACAGTAACATATACTGATGGCAATGGATGTTCAGCTACTTCAGCTGCAACAACAATAGATGTAAGTCTTACGCCAGTTCCAACAATCAATGCAACAGCAACACAAGCATGTACTGGAGAGACAATTACTTTAACAGCTTCGACTTCTGATTCTTATTTGTGGAGTAATAACGAAATAACACAATCAATAGATGTAACTGCAGACGGAACTTTCTACGTTACAACTACAAATGCAGATGCTTGTAATGGTGCTGGTCAATCAGCAAATGTTGTTCTAACATTTGAACAGACGCCAACAGCAAGTGCTACCAACTCAACTTCAGGTTCTGTTGTAACATTTACAAATACTTCGACAAATGCTACTTCATACTCATGGGATTTCGGTGATTTTTCTAATTCATCAGCTACTTCACCTGCACATGCTTATGCTGCTAACGGTAGTTATACTGTAACCCTAACAGCAACTAATGGAAACTGCACAGATGTGGTTACATACACTGTTGTTCTATCAGTAGGTTTAGATGAAGTAGAGAACTTCACAGATGTTAAATTGTATCCAAATCCAACTAGTGCTAATACTACATTAGAATTTGAGAATCAATCAGCAAATGACGCGACTGTAACAGTAATTAATCAATTAGGTCAAATTATTTCAACTCAAAACTTACCATTAGTTCAAGGAAGTAATTCATTGGAATTAAATACAATTGATTTAAGTAATGGATTATACACAGTGATTCTTGAAACAGAGAATAACCGTGTAAACCGTCGATTGATTATTCAAAAATAATAACACTAAAATACCTAAAAAAGAAGGGCTATCTATTTTAAGATAGCCCTTTCAATGGGTAATAAAAACAATATGACAAATTTAAAAGGACATACTATTTTACTCATTGATGATGAACCGGATATTTTAGAATTTCTTTCTTATTCATTGAAAAAAGAAGGGTTCAAAATTTTTACAGCATCGAATGGTGAAGAAGGAGTTAGAATGACGCAACAAGTAAGTCCTTCGCTTATTCTTTTGGATGTAATGATGCCAATAATGGATGGTATTGAGACATGTCAAATTATTCGAAAAGACTTAAATATTACACAACCAATTATTGCTTTTTTAACTTCTCGAGCAGAAGATTATTCACAAATTGCAGGTTTTGAAGCAGGTGCAGATGATTACATCACGAAACCTATTAGACCAAGATTATTGATTAGTAAAGTTGAATCTTTGTTAAGAAGATTGGAGAAGCCTACTCAATCACAAGTTCAAGTAGAATCAAAATCAAATAACATTCAAATTGATCGTGAAAAATTTATGGTTAAAACAAATGGTGTGAATTTACTTCTTCCAAAAAAGGAATTCGAATTGTTAGAATTACTTGCAAGTAGACCAGGTAAAGTTTATACCAGGGATCAAATTTTAACAATAGTTTGGGGTAATGAAACAATCGTTGGTGAAAGAACAATTGATGTTCATATTCGAAAATTGCGTGAAAAACTAGGAGATGCTTATATTCGCACTATCAAAGGAGTCGGATATACATTTAGCGAGTAAACGTGAAAAATTTAAAACCAATTCATTTACTGATTGGGGGCAGTTCAATCATTTTTGTTCTTACTCTAATTATAACATTCATTATCGACATACAGGTAATGAATTTTCCTTTTTGGGTACTTGTTGGTTTGCCACTAACCACAGGACTAATTTCATTCGGAGTATTTTATTTCTTTATTAAATACTTCATTAATGACCGATTAAAATTATTGTATCGCTCAATTCGTAAAGGAAAAATTACCAAAGAAAACGACATTAAATTTAAAATTACTGATGACGTTATTGCAAATGCTGAAATTGAAACTAAAAAATGGACGGAGGAACGTAACGTTGAAATTTCCAAACTAAAGGAACAAGAAGCATTTCGACGTGAGTTTTTAGGTAATCTGGCACATGAACTTAAAACACCCATTTTTTCTATTCAAGGGTATGTTTTGACTTTGCTTGACGGTGGTTTAGAGGATGAGAACGTGAACCGATTATTTTTAGAACGCGCTTCCAAAGCAACAGACCGTATGGTGAATATCATCGAAGATTTAGATCAGATAACAAAATTAGAAGTAGACGGATTGAAATTAGAAATTCGACCATTTGATATTCACGAATTGGTTCAAGACGTTTTCGATTCACTTGAAATAAAAGCAAGAACGAAGCATATAAAGCTTTCCTTTTCAAAAGATTATGGAAGTGTTTTTGTTGATGCAGATAAAGCTAAAATTACACAAGTCATTATGAATTTAGTGAGTAATTCTATTTCGTATGGTAATGAAGGTGGCAGCACTATTGTTCGTTTTTATTTGATGGATGATATCGTAACAATAGAAGTATCAGATAACGGTCCAGGAATCGAAGAGCAAAATATTCCCCGTTTATTCGAACGTTTTTATCGAGTTGAAAAAAGTAGAAACAGAAATGAAGGTGGGTCTGGACTAGGTTTAGCAATCGTTAAACATATCATTGAATCACATGGTCAAACAATTTCTGTCCGAAGCACATTTGGTATCGGCAGTACATTTTCTTTCAGCTTAGACAAAAGTAAAAATCAATCTGCCGGTTTGTTTTCATCGAGAGGGGTGCAGATTAAGTGAGTTGATACTTTGAGTTAAATGGATCTCGGCATCTCGACTGTCGCTATATTTCGTCCATGCGATAACCGTCCGAGTTGGTAGTTTGAATAACGAAATGAGTTTATTCTACTTGCAGAAAAAGCAAAAGTATTGACGATTGTGAATTGATAAACCAATCTTTAATAGTAACAAAAGCAGATTGTCAAATAACCAATTATTCAAGAAGGAATTTTTAATAAATAAGATGACAGACAAAGAAAACGTATATTGAAATGATTTATAATGATCAATACACAGCATTGATTTCTGTTTTCGAACAAATACGATAGGTTATACCAGATACTTCAAATTCACAAACACAGTCTACCAAATTTCCATGCCCCCATTTTGGACCATTTGAAACAGACCCCTCAATTTCCCAACTTTCAGTTAATTGAGATCCTGAATATTCGGCGCTCCAAATTTGATCACCAAAAATGACATAATTGCGTTTCAAAATGATCGATCCATTAATAGTCTGTTGACCAAGATCATTTAAACTGGCGATGCAATGCAGATTGCTCGCATTCTCATCGTTAGATGGCATGTAATTGCGCCATAAATAAGTAGATAGGGTTAATTGATTTCCTGCCAAATTAAGAGTATCAGGGCTGTTACGTAATTCATCCGCAAAGGCAGCGTCTGTAGTGATAGATCCTTCCGACTTATCTTTTTTACAAGCGCAAATGCAAATCAGTATTAAACTAAAAAAGATTGTTTTTTTCATATTAAGCAATATTAAATTTGTAAAATATTTGTGTTTCGGTGATTTAACGTTAAAAACTGTATCCTAGTGAGAGACCAACCCAATGTCCGAATTCAGGATAGAACAACGGTGTATATCCGGCTCTGAATAAAAATTTTCCTTCAGGTTTTTGAAAACGATATCCTAATCTTCCATTAAAATACATATACCTTTCCCATTGATAGCCATAAATGTTGGTTTTGTGAAATACAACATTGGCAATTGTACCAATTCCAATTTCAACATGATGGTTTGTGAAACTTTTTAATTGAGTGATTGCAATCGGAAAATTGATACCACTCCAGTCACGAGTTCCTAAAATTGAAAATCCAATTTGAGTAGTTGTTTTCCAACTAGATCTATTCCAAAGTACTCGTTCATAATTCAAAGAGTAGATGCCAGCCGGGCCAAGCAATTCCAATTGTACACTATTCCGATCGGAAAATATACCTGGTTTAACCAATGTGTCTTGTGACATTGCTTGATGCAAAATCAATACAAATAACAGGGCTGATCTATACTTCATGCTTATATTTTAATAATTTCAAATACTTGGCTTCCAATCTTAATCATATAAAATCCAACTGGCAGATTCGTCAAATTAAGATTTGTTTGCTTATCTATCAAGATTCCTTCTTTAATTACTCGTTGGTTGACATCCATTAAAAAATAGGGTTGATTCAAAAGGCCGTCATCAACGAATATGGTGACTTTATCACTGGTTGGATTCGGAAAAACAAGAACCCGATTTTCCAAACTTTGAGACTCGAGTCCAGCATCATTGATAGACACATTAAAATCATTAGTCACAGTATCTGTACAAGCCGCCAATTGATACATAAACACTTTGAATGCGAAATCAAATGCTGGAACCCCGGGATCATCAACACTGGACATACCGCCTGTATAATTGTCGTTCAACGTATACGGCAGCCACATATTAAGCGGAATATTATCCAATCGTTTATGACTGAATGAATACAAAGAGTCTTTTTCCAAATAGATGCCATTTAAGGTATCGAACAGCAGATTATAGCCATCCAACATTACATTCGTCCAAACAGTATCGGTCAACAATAAAATACCTTGATCAACTGTTCCTTTAAACAATTTAACTTCCGCCGTGTAGGATGCAGCAATTATTCCTGAGATACCAATATTGTGGAGGTAGCCACTATCGGCAGGTGTAAATTCTTGCCAAGCCACTGAATCCAGATAGTGAACAACATGATTCATATAACCCGGATTCGGATTTAAAGGACCTGAAAAAAGCACTGAATCTTGCACCTCGTAGTTGAAATAACTTACCTGATGAGGACCAACTCCCAAAGCTGTCGGATCCAAGGACGTGGTATTAATACCATCGATCAACATGGTTCCTCCTGCCGGACTTCCCGCCAAGTTAACAATCGGATCGCCAACGAAGTAATTTGCCGCAGGAACAGGAGATATGCTTGCACTGTAATCATAGATTGCGAAGGTTTGAGAGATCAATCCCGAACAACCATTGATATCAGTCGACGAGAATTCAAGAATATGATTACCGAGGCTTAAATTTTGGGGGTTAAGTTCTGTTGCCGGAACACCGTCAATAAAAAATAGACCATCCGAAGGATTACCTGTCAATAATAGATCACGGGACAAGGTATTACAATAATCACTTCTCAGATCAACAATGGAACCGTTATTTGTTTCAACCACTTCAACATAACGATATCCAATACTACCGCACGACTCTGGACCTTTGATCTGAACCACCATTGAAAATAAATTTTTGTAAGGAGCGGGCATCGCCGGAAGACTTGAATTCACACCGGGATAAATAAATAGATCACAACCATATGTTACCGCCGATGCCGAGACAATTCGGAACGTAACTAGTTGACCAGTATTCAGCTGAATGGGATTTGTTATAGGAATGACAATCCACTCAAATCCGGTAGTTGGATTAATAGTAACCGCTTGTGAGTGAAGTAATATACCCGCAATACCGGAACCATTTCTTACTTCGAGGGTAACTGTTGTAGTAACTGCCGTGCTTATCCGAACACGAACATTTTGCAGTTTCCCTCCATTCGCCACAGGATACGAATTCCAGGCACTCGTGGTTGAATTAATACTTCCCTGTGACGATGCTACGAAATCATTATACACCAAAGAGTCAGAAGGATAAGAGATTTGGAGTTCATGTATGCCGGTTCCTGCAGTTGAAGGGTAAAATTGATTTCCAATTACCCCAGGCCCGGAAAAAGTTGCACCCGCCAAATAGGGATTTAACGTATATCCAACTGGATCCGTAGAGCAAAAGGTTGTAGAAATCGGAGCAACATCACGAACCGAATCAATGTGGTTAATCCAAAATCCGCTTGTATTCAAGTAATTGTTCATTCGGTTCACTTGTCCTGTTGTAAATGCTGTACGGCAAGAATTTGGAGCGTAGGACATGAAGTTGTTCGTCAAAGGAGTGTACGGTTGTCCATTCGCATCAACGGCCGACCCTACATAGACACAACCTATTACATTCGTACCATTCAATCCAGGATCGGCAGGCGTATCACAAACCTGATCTCCGGCGGCAGTACAATTACTTCCATCGACAAGTTCTCCACCCTGATGGGTATGACGTAACGCTAATGTATGACCCATTTCATGTTCGATGGATGTCGAACCATACCCTCCGGTAAAAAGAATTCGAGCCTCCCCAGTACTCAATGCCGGTATACCTCCTGGTAATCCGTGACAGTGCCAAATGTGGATAGCACCTCTTTTTTCATAATTACCATACGGTGCACTCGTATTTCCAAAAGCCAATTGACCTGAAGGATCATTTATGAATTTAACTTGCCCACAGAGAACAAATTGAATGCCTGTGTTATTCGCATTAAAGGAGGTGTTGAGCTGATCCAGTTCTTGTTGAACGTCTATTTCGGAAACGATTGTATCACCGTTCCAAATGGTGATAAAAATTTCAATTTCAAGATATTTTGTCGTATCCTGGCTTTGGGCATTTGAAGAAAAAATGCATAGAAGGAATGTACATGTTAAAAAAAGTATTCTAAGTGGGTCCATGAAAAGGTGATGAACAGAAGTAAGACTACCCCACAAACCCAAGGATTGATTCTTTTGGGAGTATTGACCGGCAACTAAAAAATGTCTCAAATTCTAATTAATGATTTTACAAACTTAGTCTATGACGTATTTATCAAAATTTAGTTGCTTTACCAAACCCCAGATCTCACTGTCCAACTGTGGCCCTAACAGAACTAGAACCCTTAATCCCAAAAATTTATTTCAAATATAATTAAAAACTGGATTACAATTTCTGCCAATTATCCAAACGCAAAAAACCCTTTACCAGAAAACTGATAAAGGGTTTTAAAAAGCGGCGTCGACTTACTCTCCCACCCTCAAAAGGGCAGTACCATCAGCGCAAGCAGGCTTAACTTCTCTGTTCGGAATGGGAAGAGGTGGACCATGCTGCTATAGACACCTAAAGCGTTGGATTCAAAATAATGAATCACGAATGTTTTAAGTTATTATGGAGTTAAGACTTTTGGAGTCAAGATTCAGGACTTTGTTTGTTTATACAAATCAAGTCTTTTGTCTTGCCTCTTTTTGTCCTTCGTCCAAAAAAATGAAATATCGGATGATTGAAATAGTAAAATAGTGTATTAGAAGAGTCTATAAGTCTACGGGTAATTAGTACTACTCGACTTTGACATTACTGTCTTTACATCTGTAGCCTATCAACGTGGTAGTCTTCCACGGCCCTTAAAAGAAATCTCATCTTGAGGCGAGTTTCGTGCTTAGATGCTTTCAGCGCTTATCTCATCCGAACATAGCTACCCTGCGATGCAGCTGGCGCCACAACAGGTACACCAGAGGTTCGTCCACCCCGGTCCTCTCGTACTAGGAGCAGCTTTCCTCAAATCTCCAACGCCCACGGCAGATAG
>VFKM01000128.1 GCA_009885545.1 Flavobacteriales bacterium | reverse complement strand
TTGTTACGTAATTTTTTGAATGGTTTAATCATTCATATGCGCGGACCAATGGAGGGGAAAGAAGATCAAAATAATCAATAAGTATAATTTTAAAAGATATGTCAGACGATAAAAAAGTCATATTTTCTATGGTTGGAGTTTCAAAAACTACTCCACAAGGAAAATTAATCATTAAAAATATTTACCTCTCTTTTTTCTATGGAGCAAAGATTGGAATTATTGGCGCGAATGGCTCTGGTAAATCAACTGTAATGAAAATCATTGCTGGATTAGATAAGGCATATCAAGGTGATGTCGTGTTTTCTTCTGGTTATTCAGTTGGGTATCTTTCTCAAGAGCCAGATTTGGATTTAACGAAAACAGTAAAAGAGGTCGTATTAGAAGGAGCTCAAGAAATAGTTGACGTATTAAAAGAATACGAAGAGATCAATAATTCATTCATGGATGAAGAGATTTTGAACGATGCTGATAAAATGGACAAGTTAATTGCTCGTCAAAGTGCCGTTCAGGATAAAATTGATGCATTAGACGCTTGGGAATTAGATTCAAAACTGGATAGAGCAATGGATGCTTTGCGCTGCCCTCCTGATGATCAATTGATTTCAACTTTATCTGGGGGGGAAAAACGCCGTGTTGCATTGTGCCGTTTATTACTTCAAAATCCCGACATTTTATTATTGGATGAGCCTACCAATCACTTGGATGCTGAATCTATTGAATGGTTAGAACAACATTTACAACAATATCAAGGAACTGTAATTGCTGTTACCCACGATAGATATTTCTTAGATAACGTTGCAGGTTGGATTCTTGAATTGGATAGAGGAGAAGGGATTCCTTGGAAAGGAAATTATACATCTTGGTTAGAGCAAAAAGGAAATCGTTTAAAGGAAGAAGAAAAAACAGAATCTAAACGTCAAAAAATGTTAGCCCGAGAATTAGAATGGGTGCGTTTAAATCCAAAAGGTAGACACGCTAAAAATAAGGCTCGTATTGCGAATTACGATAAAATGATGGCAGAAGATAGCCGTGACAAGGAAGATTTATTGGAAATGCCAATTCCGAACGGACCACGTTTGGGGAATAACGTAATTGATGCAGTGCATGTTGCAAAATCGTTCGGGGAAAAATTATTGTATGATGATTTGAACTTTAAATTGCCACCTGCAGGAATTGTTGGTATTATTGGGCCAAATGGTGCAGGTAAAACAACGATTTTCAAAATGATTATGGATGAATTGAATCCTGATTCTGGAGAATTTTCTGTTGGTGAAACAGTGAAAATTGGTTATGTAGATCAGACGCACAAAGATATTCAACCAGAAAAAACAGTATTCGACGTTGTTTCTAATGGTTTAGAATATGTGGAAGTTGGCAATCAAAAAATCAATTCTAGAGCTTATTTATCGAAATTCAATTTCAATGGTTCTGATCAAAATAAGAAAGTTGGAATTTTATCAGGTGGAGAAAGAAATAGATTGCATTTGGCAATGACACTTAAAACTGAAGCGAATGTTTTATTGTTAGATGAGCCAACCAATGATATCGACGTTAATACGCTTCGTGCTCTAGAGGAAGGAATCATGAATTTTGCGGGTTGTGCTGTAGTTATTTCTCACGATAGATGGTTTTTAGATCGTATTTGCACACATATATTGGCGTTCGAAGGAGATTCACAAGCTTATTGGTTTGAAGGTTCTTATTCTGAATACGAAGAAAATAAAAAGAAACGTCTTGGCGATTCTGGGCCGAAGAGAATTAAATATAGAAAACTGGTGAAGTAGGTATTAAGTTGCTAATTACAAGTTGCTAGTTTTCTAATAATTCTGTGCCACGACATAAATAATTAGCCTAGATAATAGTTTAAATGAATTACGAATTCCAAATTAATTAATCCGAAGGAATGGATCCATTACACGGTATAACCCTTGAAAGAATACTTACTGAACTTGTAGAAGAAATCGGGTGGAAGCATATGGGTGAATTGTTGAAAATTAATTGTTTTTTGAGTGATCCGAGTATTAAAAGTAGTTTGACTTTTTTGCGCAAAACCCCGTGGGCGAGAGCGAAAGTGGAGAAAATGTATTTGGAAAGAATTGTTGATTTTAAGAAATAAAGAATTATAAATTACGAATTACAAATTTTTTGAGAATGAGTGTTAGAAATTTAGAGCCAAAAGCATTGTGGAATTATTTTGCTGATTTGAATGCAGTTCCGCGTCCTTCAAAGAAAGAAGAAAGAGTTATTCAATTCATGGTGGATTTTGGAAATTCATTGGGATTAGAAACAAAAAAGGACTCCATCCAGAATGTGATTATCAAAAAACCTGCAACAGTAGGGATGGAGGACAGAACAACGTTGATATTACAATCGCACCTTGATATGGTTCACCAGAAAAATGCGGATACAACTTTTGATTTCGATGCACAAGGAATTGAAATGATTGTTGAAGGTGATTGGTTGAGAGCGAATGGTACAACATTGGGTGCAGACAATGGAATTGGTGTTGCTTCGATTATGGCATTATTAGCATCAACTGATATTCCACATCCAGCATTAGAAGCGATGTTTACAATTGATGAAGAAACTGGAATGACAGGAGCGATGCAACTGGACGGTTCAAACTTCGATGGTAAGATTTTATTGAATTTGGACACGGAAGATGATGACGAATTGTCTATCGGTTGTGCTGGTGGAATTGATACTAATACTTTATATAAGTATAGTCAAGTTGTTATTAATCAAGATTCAGAAGTATTAACAATTTCTTTACGAGGATTATTAGGAGGTCACTCAGGGATGGATATTGATAAGGGGAGAGGGAATGCAAATAAAATGATGACTCGACTTCTTTACGATTTAAATCCTAAATTTTCAATTCAATTGATTTCATTCGACGGAGGTAGTTTGAGAAATGCAATCCCTAGAGAAGCTACTGCAGTAATTGCTTATAATCAAACAAATAAAGAAGCTATCTATAAATCTATTAATGATTTTTTAGCCGTTCTAAAAGCAGAATACACTGCGATAGAACCAAACTTCACCATTTCGACATCAATTGCTGATTCAACATCTAAGGCTGTCAGTCAAGATGACTTCAAAAAAATCATCAATTCCTTATATTCTGTGCATAATGGTGTTTTTAGAATGAGTCCGGACATAAAAGATTTGGTAGAAGCATCTTCGAGTTTAGCTAGAGTAATATTAAAAGATGGGGAATTTATAACTCAATCATTACAACGCAGCAGTGTAGAAACATCTAAAGATGATGTTGCAAATACCATCCGAACTTCATTTGAAAATATGGGTTGTGATGTTGTTCAGAGTGGTGATTATCCCGGCTGGCAACCAAATCCTAATTCGGCAATATTGAAATTAATGGCTGATTTATACCGTGAAATGTATAAAGAAGAGCCAAAAGTAAAAGCCTGCCACGCAGGTCTCGAATGCGGTATCCTAGGAAAACACTTACCAGGAGTTGATATGATTTCATTTGGGCCAAATATTAGAGCAGCCCATTCTCCTGATGAAAAGGTACAAATTTCTTCAGTTCAAAAATATTGGCCGTATTTATTGGAGGTGATCAAAAGAACACCTAAAGCAAGTTAATCTTATTCTAATTTGAACACTCAAGATTCACGTGAAGAGCTAGTGAAACTCGCAAATACTAGAATGCCCTTTGGAAAATTCAAAGGGCATTTACTTATTCAGTTGCCTGAATATTATTTGGTATGGTATAGAGGGAAGGGGTTTCCAGAAGGAAAGATCGGACAACAATTACAACTGATGTATGAAATAAAAGCAAATGGATTAGAGGATTTGATTTATCCTTTAATTAAAAAATAACATTTAAAAACTTTGAATCAAAACAATTAAACCATTGATTTATTGAAAGTTAATCTGATTAAAAACGTTCTTCAATAGTCTTGTTGTATACAATACTTAATTATTTTTATTGATTTTGAAACTTTATCTAAGTTAGGGCCGTAAACCCGACCTGAAACAGATTTAGAAATCCAAAATAAAAAATAGTAAGATGATAAATAACTCAGTAAAACTAGCTCAATACAAGTTGTCTCAACATAGATTACAAGGAGAAAAAAGTAAATTAAATATTTTTGAAGTTGCGCAATTAATGGATTCAATCAAATTGTCACAACAAATGAAAAATAATGTATCGAGTTCAATCTTCTACTCTGTTTACAATAATTAAGAAATTCAAAACCAACATATTAAAGGGGGCATAAGCTCCTTTTTTTTTGTCAATTACTTTCTAATTACACATTAAGTTGTCATTTGTGAATTAATAGTGTATATTTGTGTACATTAAATTTGTTACAAATGTTAATTCAGGAAAGACTCCAGTTAATACTTAAAATGCATAGTTTATCACCTTCTGCTTTTGCAGATCAAATAGGTGTTCAGCGCTCAAATGTAAGCCATGTAATCTCTGGCAGGAACAAGCCTAGTTTAGATTTCCTAGAAAAAATAATTAACACTTTTCCACGTGTTAACGCTCATTGGCTAATCACAGGGGAGATGCCAAAGTTAATCCAAGATGAACAAAAAGAAAACGTTAAATTAGGGGCAGAAGACAAAGAATCAAGCGTTAATAGTGAAACCGAAGTTCGTTCTTCAAAAGAGATTGTGAAAATAGTTGAATTTTATGCTGACGAGACGTTTAAATCGTATCTACCTAGCTAGATATAACTCCGGATCCTATTAATTCTTCTCCAATGTACCAAGCAGCAAACTGACCAGGAGTAATTCCTTTTTGCTTTGATTCAAATAAAATGTAAAAACCACTTTCTTTTTGTATAATCGTCGCTTTCTTAAGCTTTTGACGGTATCTTATTCTCACAAGACATGGTAAATCTTCTCCGTTTTTAATCTTATAATTTAAGTTAAGCCAATGAACATCTTGATTGTCAATTCTTAAAGCAATTCTATTTAACCCTGGATGTTCGTCTGTTTGTCCAGAATAAACAACATTCTTAACGGTGTCAATTCCAATAACAAAAGAGGGTTCAGGTCGACCGCCGATATGCAATCCTTTTCGTTGTCCGATAGTGTAAAAGTGAGCACCTTGATGCTCTGCTACAACTTTACCTATGTCTGGAGTGAATTCGAAAGGTACTGTTAAATGCTCAACATTTTTTACAGAAACGGGGATAGAGTCGTAATTTTTGAATTCATCCAACGTAGAAGGAATCTCAATTACATCTCCTTTTATCGATTTCAATTTTTGTTGTAGGAACTGCGGTAAGCTTATTTTCCCGACAAAGCAAAGGCCTTGAGAGTCTTTTTTATCCGCCGTAACTAGCCCCATCTGCATTGCGATAGCTCGAACTTCGGATTTTTGTAATTCTCCAATTGGGAAAAGTGCTTTACTTAGTTGTTCTTGGTTGAGTTGACATAAGAAGTATGATTGGTCTTTATTATCATCCTTGCCTGCCAATAAACCAAAAGTACCGTCTTTGTGTTCAATTCTCCTGCAATAATGTCCTGTAGCGACATAATCGGCTCCAAGTTCGAGAGCGGCCTTTAAAAAAGCATCAAACTTGATCTCTCGGTTGCATAGAATATCCGGGTTTGGCGTTCGTCCGACTTCATATTCGTTAAACATATAATCGACGATTCTTTCTTTGTATTCTGCACTTAAGTCAATTACTTGAAATGGTATCCCTAGTTGTTGTGCAATTAATAAAGCATCATTTGAATCGTCAATCCAAGGACAGTCATCAGATAAAGTAACACTTTCGTCATGCCAATTGCGCATAAACATTCCGATTACTTCATAACCATGCTCAATAAGTAAGTGTGCTGCAACACTTGAATCAACGCCTCCAGAAAGGCCAACTACAACTCTTTTCATTTGACAACAAAAATACAACAAATTCGAAAATCATAACTATTTACAAATGTTGCAATTATAAGATTACAAATGTAACATTACTATTTAACGTTATATAACATATATGACTTGTTGATTTAGAAATCTTTTTTCTAAATTCGTTTTAATGAAAAACACCTTTTTTTTACTTTCTTTATTTTGTTTAACTTCTTTTACAGGTATTACACAAACTTGTGATAAAGTGTTGTTTACTGGTAGAGTGATCGATTCGACTAGTCTTCAAAGTTTTTATAATTTAATGATTGTTAATCGAAGAACTGGGCAAGGAGTTTTTGGTCAGCCAAATGGCTCATTTTCAATTTATGTTTCAAATGGAGATAGCATTTCAATTTCAGTTACAGGTTATTACGTAATTAATTTTAAGGTTGATGCTGATGCAGATTGTCAATTCCGTAGAAAGGTGTATCTCAATCCAAGACTTAGAGATATTCAAGAAGTAGTAGTTCGTCCTATAAAAACACTAGAACAAATCAAAGAAGAACGCGAAAATTTGGCAATGCGTGACACAAGATTGGTTACAGGAATTGAGGTTTTACAGAGTCCAATAACTGCTCTTTATCAGGCGTTTTCTAAAAAGGAACAAAATAAACGATGGATAGAAAAGCAAACTTATAAAGATAACCAACGGAAAATTGTTCAGGAATTACTGAGACTTTATGTTTCTTACGATATTATTGATTTAAGTGAAGATGAATTCGATCAATTCATTTCCTTTTTAAATGTTAGTGAAACCTTCCTTAAAACCGCTACAGAAATGGAGTTAATTACTTTTATTCAAGATAAATTTGCTCATTTTAGAATTGTTGGACAATTACACACCACTGACAAACCAGATTGGAGAACAAGCATGAAGTCTGACCCAAAACGTGCAATAAATGAAATGTTAAAATTATATATGTCAAACAAAGCAATTGAACTACCTACTTCTGAAATTGAGCATTTTATAGCTTATATGAACTTAGATAACGATTTCTTGAATAGCCATTCAGACGCAGATGTTTTTAACTTAGTTTATACTAAATATACTGATTTTATCGCTTTTTACAAGATTGATATTCGCCTTGTGGATATGAATTACAACCTCACAGAAACTGACAATGAAGACTGGAAATGGGACTTGAAACATAAAGGATTTAAAGCTGCAACAATGTCGCTAGTAAAGATGTACAATGAACATAAAGTAATTCAACTAGATGAAGAAGAATACCCTAAGTTTATCACGTTTTTAAATCTTAAAGAATCATTTCTTAACTCAGCATCACAAGAGGAGTTAATTCAATTTGTACGAGAAAAATATTTCAAGTACCTCGATTTTTACAGAAAAAAATAACGCTTGATTACCTCCTGAATTAAAATCTACTTCAATTCATCAAGTCTTTTTTGTCTTTGCATTGGATTCTCCCCAGTTTGTTTTTGTTTAAACAAATCATATCGAGTAGGTGTTACAATTCTCGGCCAATTATTATTACTAAAGTCAGTGTCCGCAGTTTCTAAAAATGGATCTAAACGAAATGAAATCACCTCTTTATCCAAGATCAAAACACGAGATACTTTGTCTTGGTATTGCGCCCATATTTCAGCAGGAATGCGAATTACTTCAGTCGAATTGTCAACATACGTTACTTCAATAATTAAAGGCATAACTAATCCTCCAACATTTGAAAAACTTAATTCATAAAATTGCTTGTTGGAATTCAATAGTTTTTTATCCTCTTCTGTTAGTTTGTTTTTAAAATCAGTATACTCTTTCATGTCCAAAGCATCAATCAAATAGATGTTCCGTTTAGCGTAGAAATCGTCAATTAGTGAATCTTTTTCATTTACTGTTTCTTTAATTAACTCTTTGTTACGCGTATCGCCTACGAATTTATCTTTCGCTTTATCTTGTGATTCTTTAAAGGGTTTTTCGATATCTGGGTTCATTGTATTCATTTGGAACCATTTCACTTGATCCAGTGATATATCGACATTATCAGTAGAGTAGAACCAACCTCTCCAAAACCAATCTAAATCAACAGCAGAAGCATCTTCCATTGTTCTGAAAAAATCTGCCGGTGATGGATGTTTAAATTTCCATCTTTCACAATACATTTTAAAAGAATAATCAAATAGTTCTCGTCCCATAATCGTTTCACGAAGAATATTTAACGCTGTTGCTGGTTTACCATAAGCGTTATTTCCAAATTGTAAAATCGACTCTGAATTTGTCATAATTGGCGAAATATTCTTTTTATCACCACGCATGTAATTAGCGATTAAATAGGCTGGCCCTCGGCTTGACGGATATCCTCTTTCCCATTCTTGTTCTGTTAGATATTGAACGAATGTATTCAACCCTTCATCCATCCAGGTCCATTGACGCTCATCTGAATTGATGATCATTGGAAAGAAATTATGTCCAACTTCATGAATGATTACTCCCCACATTCCGTATTTTGTCTCAACTGAATAAGTTCCATCCTCTTCTGGACGGCCGCCATTGAAGCAAATCATAGGGTATTCCATACCAATCCATTTCGAATGAACAGATATTGCGACTGGATAAGGGTAGTCTACTGTGTATTTTGAATATGTTTTAATTGTGTGTGCAACAAGTTTCGTTGAATATCTCTCCCATAGTGGATTTCCTTCTTTTGGATAATAAGACATTGCCATAATTGTTTTTCCGCCTACCTTAACAGCTTGTGCGTCCCAAATAAATTTACGCGAAGTTGCAAAAGCAAAGTCCCTAACATTCGTTGCTTTGAAATTCCAAGTTTTGGTTCCTTTTTCTCTATTTGATTCTTTTTTCTCAGCTTCGGCTTGTGTTACAATTAATATTGGAGAGTCTGACAATCTTGCTTGTTCAAATCTTTTTCGCTGTTCAGAAGTCAATACAGAACTACCGTTTTGTAATTCTCCAGTTGCGCCAACGATATGATCGGAAGGAACAGTAATAGATACATCGTAATCACCAAATGGTAATGTGAATTCACCACTCCCTAAAAACTGTTTATTTTGCCAACCAGTTACGTCATTATAAACACACATTCTTGGGAAGAACTGAGCGATTGTATAAAGGTAATTGTCATCTTTTTCAAAATGTTCGTATCCTGAACGACCGCCAACTGCCATTCTATCGTTCACGTTGTACCACCATTTTACTTTAAAAGAAATGCTAGAATTTGGAAGTAATGGCTTCTCTAGATTAATTCGCAACATCGTTTTATTGATTGCATAACTCATTTTTTGTCCAGAAGTAGAGGTTATAGATTCAATTTTAAAACCACCGTCATAGTAAAATAATTTCTTCTTTATATCACCAATACTTCTGAAATCTTCCATCTTCTCAACGTCAATCAATTTTGAATCAGAGTTTACGTCGTAAATATTTTGATCAAGTTGCAACCACAAATACTCCAATTTATCAGGAGAATTGTTGGTATAAGTAATAGTCTCATCACCTGTTAACTTTTGAGTAACATCATCAATTGTTAAAGAAATTTTATAATCCGCTTTTTGCTGATAATAGTTGTGTCCTGGTGCACCGCTAGCCGTTCTGTATTCGTTAGGCGTTGGCAGTTCTTGCTCTAATTGAGCAAATTTAGATTGAGCGTTGGAGATAATTGGTAAAGAACCAATAAGGAGAATTGCTAGTTTTTTCATATAGTTAATTAATGTCGATGAATTGAGTCTTATTGGACTGAAGAAAATCGATTGTTTGTTTTTTATCTCTAGTAATAAAATTTATTTTATTCTGCTGTTTGGGATATTGGTCCATTAAAATATCAAAAGTAAATTCAATTGTCTTTAATGGTTCGTAAACTTGAGAACTTAGGTAAAACTCGACTGTTCCATTTAGATTAGTCTCGAAGCCCTCAAGTTTCATTTTACTTAATTTCTTTTTTAATTCTTGGTCTTCGTCTGTATAGCTTTCCTTAATATCGAAATGTCTAATAATCTCATTTTCAATCAAAAGCATTTTAACAGAATCACTTTTATTTTTATTTAAATCACCTTGGATTATTCCTTCCTGTTGCAAATAAAATTCGAAGTCATGTGTTGACACTGTGATTGTAGCTTCGATACGACCATTCATTTCATCGTATTCAACTT
This sequence comes from Flavobacteriales bacterium, assembly GCA_009885545.1. Taxonomy (GTDB): domain Bacteria; phylum Bacteroidota; class Bacteroidia; order Flavobacteriales_D; family Crocinitomicaceae; genus M0103. The sequence continues at coordinate 40,486 of VFKM01000128.1, read as the reverse complement.
CCGCAAATGCAAAAAAATACTCATGAGCATACGAACTAGTCGCAAATAATAAAGTAAGAATAAATAGGAGAATTCTCATTTAGTTTTAACAGTTGAAACAAATTTAACAAAATTAAGTCTACGATGTTCGTAATCTAAGTTACAGAATAGTAATTTTGTCAAAAAAAATAAAATGACAATCGGTATTGTGGGTTGTGGAAACCTTGGTTTTTCCTTGTTGAACGGAATTCGTTTAAAAGATGAAAATGTTGAAATTATTGCATCTAAAAGATCAATTAAAGAATTTGCACATTTACAAAGCCCCAAAACTTTATTTACAGCATCAAACCCGGAGCTTATAAAGAAAAGTGATATAATTATCATTGCTTTGAAACCATACAACGTAATCTCTTTTTTAAACGAAAACAAGCAATACTTTGATTCTGAAAAACATACAATTGTTTCTGTTGCATCTGGGATTACATTAAAAGAAATGGGAGCAGAGCTTGGTGATAACTTTGATGTTTTCAGAGCAATGCCAAATACAGCGGCTTCTGTAAATGAATCAATCACAGCAATTTCACTTAAAAATGACCATTTAAATCGTGAAAAGGCAATTATCGAATTGTTTAATTCTTTGGGAGAAACCATTGTAATTGATGAAACATTAATGGAATCAGCTACAATTGTTGGCGCTTGTGGAATTGCCTACGTTTTACGTTTTATGCGTGCAATGATCCAAGGAGGAATAGAAGTAGGGTTTGATGCTAAAACAGCAACGAAGATTGTTAGTCAGACCGTTAAAGGTGCTGCACAATTAATTATCACAAACGGCACACATCCAGAAGAAGAAATTGACAAAGTAACAACTCCAAAAGGTTGCACAATTGTTGGTCTGAATGAAATGGAACACAGTGGTTTTAGTTCTGCTTTGATCAAAGGAATCGTTACATCTTACGAGAAAATCGAAAAGAAATAAACAAACAAACAATTATATGAAAACTACAATCGAAATCAGCAATTACCCTTTAACATTGGAATACGAATCTCAAATTTTAGATTTTATCGGAAGAATCAAACAATACCCAGCTATACAAGTGAAAGTGAATACTACAAGCACACATCTTGTTGGTGATTATGATGAAGTTATGACCGCTTTAAACAAAGAGATTAAAACATCGTTTGAGAAATATGGACAAATGATTTTTGTTGTTAAGGTCTTGAAAGGAGCGTTGGAATTGTATTAATATTTTATATATTTTCCAGTTACAATTTCATTATTAATAATTGATTTGAAAAAATATAGAGATTCAGGGTATGAACTCATATCAATCACTTTCTTGTTGGTTACAATCCATTCTGCAATTTTTTGACCTGAAACTGAATAGAGTTGCACTTTTACTTCTTGATCTAAACCTGTGAAAATTGAAACATTATTATCAATTACACTTTGATTAACAAAACTTAATGAATATAAATTAGTTTCAATTTCAGGTGCTTTTTCATTCAAAATAATCTTAATATAAATTGGACTACTATTATCAGTTAAAACTCTAAAATATGCAGAATCACTAAATTCTTTTATTATTAAAAGATTTGGATCACTGCCAACATACGCAAATGACGCTGTATCAGCGTTACCGTAATAGATTGTAAAAGGATCATTGTAATCGACACCTGGACCATAATCATTTTGATAATTAGTAATTTTCACAATGTCTCCTTCGTAAATATTCAATATCCAAGTTGAATCTATGGGAAAAGGTAAGCTGTTATAAGTGATTATTCCTCCTGTTTTGTATTGATAATTTTGAATTGGAGTAAAATTCTGAGTGGAAATTATCTCAGTTGATATATCATAGCCGTAAGTATATCCTTTTTCTTTTATTTGAGCGAAAAAAATAACTGGGATAAAAAGAATAAGAAAAACAATTATTTTCATAAAAAGTATAGTTTAGATATCTTAAACGTTAAACACACATAATTATTCTATATTTCCCTAAAAAAAAGTCCCATTTTGATTTCAAATTGGGACTTTTTAGTTATAAATAAAGACTTATTTCTTTCTATTATTCTTTTGCTCTTGTTGCATTTTTTGCATTAGCTCCAATCGCTCTTGAAATTTAGATTTTTTCTTTTCTTTACCTGGACCTGAGTTTGAAGCTTTTCTGTCAGCCATTTTCTGTTTTAATTTCGCTTCATCTACAAAAAACTGTTTGATCATCAACATAATTAGAATCGAAACAAGTGTTGAAATAAAGTAATAATAACTCAAGCCTGAAGAATAGTTGTTAAAGAAGAAAATCATCATGAAAGGGAAAATGTACATTATAACTTTCATGTTTGGCATTCCAGGTTGTTGTGGCTGCTGCATATTACCGCTATTCAAGTAAGTATAAACAAGGGTAGTTACAGCCATCAAAATGGTAAATAAACTCATGTGATCACCATACGGCCAAATGTTCACTCCAAAATCCCAAACTGAGTCGTAAGAAGATAAATCTTCTGCCCATAAGAATGGTTTTTGACGCAATTCGAATGCAGATGGAAAGAATCGGAATACCGCTAATAATATTGGCATTTGAATCAGCATTGGCACACAGCCGGCAAGAGGACTAGCACCAGATTCTCTGTACAAGGTCATCATTTCCATTTGTTTTTTTGTAGCATCAGCTTTATTTGGATATTTAGCTGCTAATTCGTCCACTTCTGGTTTTAAGATTTTCATCTTTGCTGATGAAACGAACATCTTCCATTGAATAGGCATTAGGACAAATTTCAATATTAACGTTAACATTAATATAGCGATTCCTAATCCCATTCCTGTTCCTGCTAGCAAATTAAATAAAGGCTGAACAGCATATAAATTTATCCAACGGAATAATCCCCATCCAAAATTCAAAACATCATCATAACCTTGATCGTATGATTTCAATGTTTCATAATCATTTGGGCCAAAGAACCAATTCATTTTAATAGTCGTATTCTCTGAGTCATCTATGTTTAAATTTGCTTTCGTTGAAAAGTCTTTCAAATGAGTCCATTCACGCACATCACCAGGCTGGTATTGTTTAATCTTCATACTTGTTCCATTCTTACCAAAACCATTTTCTGGACGCAAAAACATTGAGAAGTAGCTTTGTTTAAATGAAATCCATTCGATTTTATCTTCGGCAGCAATATCATCATCACCCATTTCAGATAAATAATCAAATCCTTCTTTTTGGTAATTGAAGCAAATAGTAGAAACTCTTCTTTGCTCACTGAACAAACGTTCTGTTTTCTTGAAAGCCGTTTCCCAATTGAATTGAATGCTTTTCGGATTTACTTTTCCTCCAAATCCATCGATATTGATAGCGTAATCAAGATCATATGCATCTTTATTTAGGTTGTAAACATTAGCTATTTTTTGTCCATCGCCTAAATCCAATTCAAAAGTTATAGCGTCTTTAGTTTGGTTTTTGACAGAGAAAATGTAATTCCCAGTTTTGATTTTTTTGCCATTCAAAGGAAAAACCAATTCGTTCACTGCATCACCATCACTAAATAACAATAAGGGATTGATTTTCTCATTCTTATCCTTTTTCTCTTTTTTAGTTTTCTTTGCGTAATCTTTATACGATTCGAACTCCTTTAAATACACAGCTGCAACTTTGCCACCTTTAGTAGAAAAATCAATGATTAACTTCTCGTTTTCCAATCGAATTAATTCACCCTTTTCTTCTGCAGAAGCCAATTGAGTTTTAACCTTCGATTCAGCAATTGTTGTATCCTGCTTAGTGACAGAATTAATAAAGACTAAACCTTTGTCATTTGAAATTTGCTTTCCATTCTCATCTTTCTTAGGGATTAAAGTACTTACAACAGCTTCTTTTTTTGCTTCAATAACAGCGGATTTTTTATCAGCTATTTCAGTTTCCTTTTCTTTTTTATCTATTAAAGCAACTTCTTTTTGTTGCTCTTTCAATTCTTTTTCAGAAGGCTGGTTTACAATTGTAAAAACCGAAAGAATCAGTCCAATAATTACGAGTCCAATGATCGTTTTTCTATCCATCTTATTTTGTTTTATTTTCTAGTGCTGCTTTTACAAAAGCCACAAATAATGGATGTGGATTAGCAACGGTACTTTTATATTCTGGGTGAAATTGCACACCTACAAACCAAGGATGGTTTTCGATTTCAACAACTTCAACGAGTCCAGTTTCTGGATTTTTTCCAGTTGGAATCATTCCTGCAGTTTCAAATTCTTTTAAATATTCATTATTGAACTCATAGCGGTGTCTGTGCCGTTCTGAGATTCTATCCGTATTGTAAGCTGTTGCGACTTTAGAACCTGGTTTCAATTGACATTTATAAGCTCCAAGTCTCATTGTTCCACCCATATTTGAAATGGATTTTTGTTCTTCCATCATACTTATTACAGGATAGTTACTATCCTCCGCAATTTCAGTAGTATGTGCATCTGAATGTCCTAATACGTGGCGTGCAAATTCAATAACCGCACATTGCATTCCAAGACAAATTCCAAAAAAAGGAACTTTTTTCTCTCGTGCATAACGCACTGCTTCTATTTTACCTGAGATTCCTCTCGAACCAAAACCTGGGGCAACAAGAATTCCATCAAGTCCATTTAATTCTTCATCAATGTTTGATTTGGTAAGCTTTTCAGAATGAATCCATTTAACATTAACTCTTGTTTCATTAGAAACACCGGCATGAATAAATGCTTCACTAATTGATTTGTAGGAATCTTTTAATTCTACGTATTTTCCAATCAAAGCAATGTTAACTTCAGATTTTGGATTTTTCAGTCGATCCAAAAAGCTTTTCCAATTTTCTAATTGAGGAGTTGATTTAGCAGAAAGGCTTAATTTTTCAAGAACAACTTTATCAAGTTCTTCCGTTTGCATTAATAAAGGAACGTCGTAAATAGAATCTGCATCACGTGCTTCAATTACGGCATTCATACTTACATTGCAAAATTTAGCGATTTTTTTACGAAGTGTTAAATCCAATTCATGTTCTGTTCTACAGCATAATATATCTGGCTGAACTCCTAATTCTAATAATTGCTTTACTGAATGTTGTGTAGGTTTGGTTTTTAATTCTCCAGCAGCAGCCAAATAAGGAACAAGTGTTAAGTGAATTACGATACAATCATTTTCAAATTCCCAAAGCATTTGACGAACAGCTTCAACATAAGGTAATGATTCAATGTCACCAACTGTTCCTCCAATTTCAGTTATAACAATATCATATGTGCCTTTTTTACCCAGTATTTGAATTCGATCCTTGATTTCATCAGTAATATGAGGAATAACTTGTACTGTTTTCCCTAAAAACTCACCTCTTCGTTCTTTTTCAATTACCGCTTGATAAATTCTACCAGTAGTAACATTATTTGCTTGAGAAGTTGGTACATTTAAGAAACGCTCGTAATGCCCAAGATCTAAGTCTGTCTCGGCACCATCATCGGTAACAAAACATTCACCATGCTCATAAGGATTCAAAGTACCTGGATCGATATTAATATAAGGATCTAATTTTTGGATGGTTGTTGAATAACCTCTTGCTTGAAGTAATTTTGCTAGAGATGCCGCAATGATCCCTTTTCCCAGTGAAGATGTTACTCCCCCTGTTACAAATACGTATTTTGTTGAATTTGACATGTATATTTGAAATGTAACTACGGGGCGCAAAGTTAGTAGATTCCTTCTAATCTGGAAGCTTTATTTGATAACAGAATAAAAATAATATCAACAAATAGCCAACAATCGTTAATTAGACCAATTTTCATTGAACCCATGTTGGTAATAAAATCTACTTTTTCTCACCAATGTATCTTCGAAAACAGGACAGCCATCATCATCTAATCTAGGATAATGAGGTGTTTTACGCTTAATGGACTTTGGTAGAAAAATCAAATCATGCATCAGTCTATTCTGAAATACATGTCTTATTTTTTCACTGTCAACTCCAATTCTAAGGTCAGCAAATTGCCCGTAACCAATATTATATGCAATACCTCCGTATAAAATCCCATGACTTGTTTTTCCGTAATCCAAGTTATCTAATTCCCTATAACCATTCGGACATTTATAAAACGAGTCTTTATGCCATACAGACTTTGCAGTTTCACCCGTCCATATATTCAATCCAGCAGTGATTTTGAAATCTTCGTATCGATAATTAAGAGATATATGACCTGTTCTGAATCTATCTTTCCCTTGTCCACCAAAAATATCATTCTCGAATAAAAATGAAAAAGCTTTTAAATGTAGACCCCAACCACCAGACAATTGGCTTGTTTTGGCGTTGTCGAAATACCAAATATAATTGTAGCCTAATCCGTAATTGTAAGAAGTATTGTGTAACAAACCGTTTAACTGGAAGTCCGGTGAAATTTCTTTTTTTCCTCCTAAAAGAACTAGCCCTAGGCTATTTTGTGACTCCCAAAATTTTTTTCTTCCTCCATAGCCTTTATGGTTGAATGTGAAGGAAGAACCAACATTTATTTGATAAAAATGATCTTGATAATATGTGTTTACTGAAACACCAACTCTGTTTGAGTGAGTTCCAATATTGAATAATAATCCGATTGATGCACCAATCCTTTCTGCTTTAAAAGTTTGAGTGAATCCAGAAACAGGAATTAAGATCAATAAAAGGAATAATTTTTTCACGGCGTAAAGATGTCAAAAAACATTCCAAAACGATATAAATCCATAAAACAGCAAACATTTACCAATTGTCAATTAAATAGTAATTTATCGAAGGAAGAACTTATTTTTGTTGTATGTCTACAAGTAAAAGACTTTATTGGATTGCGCAATTTATTGGTTGGACTTCTTATGCTTCATTGATTTTCTTAGCTAGTTATGCCGACGACCCTAAGCAGATTGATGCAATATTCATCACGAATATTGTTAGTCTTATCATTTTTGGAATAGTATGGACCCATACGATGCGTTTTGCTTTTTTTAAATTGGATTGGCTTGATTTGCGTTTACCTCCGCTAATTCCTCGGGTCTTGATAAGTTCATTGATTTGTTCAATATTAATTGCGGGCTCAACAACTTTTTTATCCTTGATGATAGACGTAAAAGAAAATGAAAACTTGACTACATTAAATGTAATTATCAATGTTTTTGCAGTTCTTGTCTTGATTCTATTTTGGAATTCCATTTATTTCACCTTCCATTTCTTTCAGAAATCTAGGAAGCAAGAGTTAAATAATTTAAGTTTAGAATCAAGTAGGAACGAGATTGAACTTAAGAATCTTCGTTCTCAATTGAATCCACATTTTCTTTTTAATTCTTTGAATAGTATTAGAGCATTGATTGATATTGAGCCTTCAAAAGCAAAAGTTTCCGTTACGACGTTATCAAATTTACTAAGAAAATCACTTATTTTAGGCAGAGAGAACCTCGTAAGGCTAGATGAGGAGCTGGAAATGGTTTCAAATTATCTTGAACTTGAAAAAATCAGATTTGAAGAACGATTGGATGTAAAGATGACGTTAGATGCTGAGATAAACGACTTTATGTTACCACCATTTTCACTTCAAATGCTTGTTGAGAATGCAATTAAACACGGAATTTCTAATCTTGTTGATGGAGGAGAAATAATTATTGAAACAAAGAAAATTGCTGGAAAAATCACTATTTCAGTTACCAATTCTGGTGAAATTGTAGATGAATCAAACGTTGAAAAAGGAATTGGAATTGAAAATACAAAACGACGATTAGCACTACAATTTAAAGATAGTGCTGAATTTGAACTGACTCAAAGCGGGAATAATGTGATTGCTCAACTGATATTTAAAACACAAAATTGATGAAAAATTTTAGAACTATATTAATTGATGATGAGAGACTTGCAAGAGAGGAGTTAAAGTCATTATTGAAAGATTATCATGAAATCGAAATTATTGATGAAGCAAAGAATGGGGAAGAAGGAATTCAAAAAATAAAAGAATTAAAACCAGATTTAATTTTTTTGGATATCAATATGCCCGGTTTGAATGGGTTCGAGATGATAAAGAATCTTGAGGAAATTCCAAGAGTTATTTTTGTGACAGCGTATGATGAATATGCATTAAAGGCTTTTGAGGTCAATGCATTAGATTATATTCTCAAACCAGTTGATCCCGAGCGCTTGAAAGAAGGAATTCAAAAATTAACTAGTGGTGAGGATGATTTTGTTTCAAGTCACCAAGCTTTAATAACAAGAAAAGATCGTGTTTTAAGTGCTTCTGACAGAGTTTTTATCAAAGACGGAGAGAAGTGTTGGTTTATTGAGTTGAGTAAGGTTAGAATGCTGGAATCAGATGGGAATTACGTGAAAGTTTATTTTGATAATTTCAGGCCATTGATACTTCGTTCTTTGAATAGCTTTGAAGACCGTTTAGATCCCGAACAATTCTTTCGTGCGAACAGAAAATACATTATAAACCTACAATGGGTATCGAATGTTGAAAATTGGTTCAATGGCGGCTTACAAGTGGAGTTACGAGAAGGGGAGAAGGTTGAGATCTCTCGAAGACAGGCTATTCGATTTAAAGAAATGATGAGTCTTTAAATTAGTTGATCTTTATTAGCTGCTAATTACAAGTTGCTATTTCAATTTAGTTAACGTTTTTAGAGTAGCATCAATAACTTTTGCCATTTTTGAGATGTCTAATGTTTCCATTACATCAGTTGTTTGATGATAATTCTTATTTCGATAAAAAGCAGTATCAGTCAGCATTAAAGCACTAAAACCAAAGTTCCAATAATTAAGATGGTCAGAAAAATCAATCCCAGGTAAAGCTCTTGGTCCATTGAATTTCTTGATGGGAAGTAGTTTCGAGTTTTTATAATCATCTGTGAAATTTCGAGCAAATTTTCCTTTACTAAATTTATTGACCAACGTAATATAATTTCCACGAGAGCCGTAAAACAGCTTTAACAAACCAATAGGGTAGTCTTGAGTTCTCTTTTCTTCTTTAAAAAAGCCAATCATTTCTAAAGAAATCATTCCGTAAACTGCCACATCGTTATCTTTTAAAGATTTCGCATGTACGTAACTTCCCATATTCTCAGTTCTGAAATAAGGAGGTTCCTCTAAAGTATATGCAACAAGATCAATTTGGTGATTAAGGCACTTTCCTTTTAACTGACGAGCGATCTCTAATAAACCAACAATTCCACTAGCATTGTCATCGGCTCCCTCTTGGGCGCCACAAACGTCATAATGAGCACCGACAATAACTCTGTCTTTATTTCTTATCCCGAAAGAACAAATAACATTTTTATACGTCAATCCTTCAACCTGATATTCCTGAAAATAGACAGTATCAGCATACTTTTCAAACTCTTTTGAAATATAATCTGCCGTTTTGTTCAATAAATCAACATTCAAAAAATTTCTAAAACCTTTTGTTTTAGTGATTTCTGTTAAATGATGAATAATCAAATTTGTATCTGTCGATTGCGCTGAATTATTGAAGTTAAATGAGAGTAACAGTAATATAGAAAGAAGAAATCTCACACTCTGTTTGGTTAAATTATCTCTATTGATCCTTCGTTAATTTTAATCGCTCGAGCTTTGTATAATTTCCCAATTGATTGTTTGAATAATTTCTTACTCATTCCGATTTGCTCACGAATATCATCTGGGTCACTTTTATCAGATAAATAAAGGATTTTTCTTTCTTTTAGAAGCTCTAACAATCCCTCAGCGGCTTCATCAAATTTCTCAAATCCGTCTTTCGTGAAACGAACATCCACTTTTCCATCTTCACGAATATTGTAAACATAGCCTTTGTCGTAAGAACCACGTCGAACTAGTTTACTGACATCATTGCGATAAATTATCCCGGAATATTTGTCATCTACGATAACTTTTATACCTAAATCTGTTGTATCGCCGATAAGAATGTCAATCTCCTGATTTAAAATCTCTTCATCAGTGCATTCCTTCATGTATCTATTTACTTTAGTCGAAGCAAAAAGTCTATCAGTTAAAGTATCTAATTGTAATGTGACGAGATAGTATTTACCATCTTCCATGAGTTGGTTCTGCTCCTTAAATGGAACCATTAAATCTTTTTCAAGTCCCCAATCTAGAAATGCGCCAAAAGCAGTAACTTCAATCACTTTTAAAAAAGCAAAACCGTCTATTGTAATTAAAGGTGTTTCTGTAGTTGCAACAATTCTATCTTCAGAATCTTTGTATAGAAAGACATTGATAATATCGCCTTCTTTCATGTCGTCAGTGATGTATTTACCCGGAAGTAGTACAGTATTATCTTCTTCATCACCAAGATAAGCTCCAGGCGCAGTAAATCTAAGAATTGTTAAATCGTTGTATTGTCCAATAGTCATCTGCTAAAAATAAAGTGCAGACGCTAGTTTTGAGTTAAGCACCATGCACGGTAACTTCTGATCATTCGTAATCAGAGATTGTGCAAAGGTATCAAATTGTGGCAATAAACTTTCTGAATGATATGCAATAGCTATGAAATCTATTGATTTTTCTTTTGAATACGTTAAAATTTTCTTTTGATATGAACCGCCACTTTTAATTAATTCAACATGGCATTCAATATTTCGGTCGTCGTATTGATTTTTTACAATTAAAACACGGTTCTTCATTTGCTGGCTTAAAAGTGCGTCGTTGTGTTTTTCTCCTATTACGTGAATTGAGGCATTGAACATTAATGCTATGTCTCCAGCAATATTTGTAATCTGTAAACTCTCTTTCGTTAAATCTATTGGAACAACAATATTTTTAATGTCGTTTAACTGAGTATCTTTTTGAACAACAAGAAAAGGTGTGTCAGCCGCAGTGATCACTTTCATAGCATTACTACCAAGTAATCTTTGCATACCAGTTGAGCCGTGCGTTCCCATAATAACCAATTGAGCGCCCTCTGTTTTAGCAATTTTCCCTAAATCTTCAAAAATTGAACCTACACGTACCAATGTTGTTAATTGAACTCCATAAGGCTTTTCGAATCGATCAATAGCACTGTTTAATCGCGCAATAGCTTTTTGTCCTTCCGGTTTTGAACTAGCTAAATGCAATACCAAAATTTCGGCCTTTACATTTTTTGCAAGATGCAATGCATAACGTATTGCAGCGTCACCAACAGGGGTGAAGTCATAAGGAACGATATATAAATTCTGGCTCATAATATGGTTGTTTGTTCAAAAATACGTAAAAAAAAGAGTAGTTTAAAATTAAATATAGAAGAATGAATAAACGGTACATCTTATTGATTATTAGCCACAAATAATTACGATTTCATTTTTTTTCGATGTTTATTCTTTCCTAAAGTCGAACTCAAGTTACTTGGATCTCGTTTGTCGCGTTTGGACACTTTTTTGTCCAGTTCATTTTTTTGAGCAACAGGGTTCTGAAGATCTTTATCTGGGGTTACAGCAACATGTTCAATTCCTCCAGCTGGTGCATTTTTATCACTAGGGTCTACCCATTTGTTCTTAATTTCTTTTTTTTCTACACTTCCATTTCGTTCATCTTGAACATAAACATATGCTTTCTCTTCATTTCCTTTATTAACACCAATAACATCTTCTTTTAGAATCCATTTGTTGTCTTCCAAAACAAAAGCATCATAGGATAAATCTGGTACATAAAAAGAATAAAATCCTTTTAAATTTGGTGCTTCCGGTGATAAATGGTCAAAAATAATGCGATTGTATTCATCTTCATGTTTAAGTGACATTGTTGTTTTTTTAGAATGCTCAAAAAACATACGCTTATATGTTAATTCATTCGTTCTGAAAATAGGACTACCTAGTTTTGGTGCATTACCAGCAAAATATAAAACATCAATTAACTTTATTGTGCTCATTGAATTATTTCCATCCCACCCGAGAAGAGTGTAAACAGTTTTTGAACCCTTATCAATAGGGATAATCTTATAATAAAGAGCACCATACCAATTGTCAGCTTCTAAAACTCCTTCAGGGCGAGGGGGAAGCATAAATGAATTATCTACAAGTTCGGTAATTTTAACTTTTTTCCTTTTTGAATCTTGATGCATCAAATAACAATAATACTTTTGAGTTTCATCCGCTTGTTCAATATTCCAATTGACAATCCTTAATAACCCGTCAGGACTATCAATGAAACCAACTGATTTTAATTTAGAAAAAGGATATTTAAAAGCGCCATCTTGTTGAAGGGTTTCAGAAAGATATTCTTTGAAAATAAAATTGTTATTTGATTTTTCCTCGTCTGAAACTGATGCTCTTAAATTTGCTAATAGCTCGATTAACTTGTTTTCTCTTACCACTAAAGAAGAGTCAGTTATTCCAAACACTTTAGAAGTTAAAAGAATAAAAAAGAATAGAATTATCTGTTTCATATTGAAGTTAACGTCTTTTACATCTGTTTGTTACTTTCGTTCATAAACAAAAGTAAAATTAAGCGTGAAAAAAGTTTTAAAAAAATATAACCTAAAGGCTTTTTAAATCTGAAATTGTTTGAGTAGGATTGGTTGAATTAAACACAAAACTACCAGCTACAAGCACATCAGCACCAGCTTCTACTAATTCTTTACCCGTTTCCATATTGACACCACCATCTACTTCAACAAGTGCTTTAGATCCATATCTATGTATTAAATTTTTAGCTTGTTCAACCTTCAAAATGGCATTTTTAATGAATTTCTGTCCACCAAATCCAGGATTCACTGACATAATAAGAACAAGGTCTAAATCAGCGATAACATCTTGCAATAAATCTACAGGTGTGTGCGGATTCAAAGCTACTCCAGCTTTCATTCCAGCAGCTTTTATAGCTTGAATTGTTCGATGTAAATGAGTGCAAGCCTCATAATGCACAGTTAATATATCAGTCCCAGCTTTTTTAAAATCTTCAATGTATTGATCCGGATTAGCAATCATAATATGAACATCCAAAGGTTTTGTTGCATGTTTTTTGATTGCACTAATTACTGGAAATCCAAAAGAAATATTTGGTACAAAAACACCATCCATTACATCTATATGAAACCAATCCGCTGAAGAGGCATTGATCATTTCAACGTCACGTTGAATATTAGCAAAATCACATGATAAAACTGACGGTGATATTAGAACTCCCATTTTCTATATTTTTTTTCACAAAACTAAGAACTAAAACTATTATTCCTTCATGATTTTCAAATATTCCTCATCTCTTTTGTAGATATCTAAATGAAAAATCAATTTCTCTTTATCAGCAAAAACCGTATTGTATTCAACGTAAATAGGGATTGGCTTTTTAAGTTCAATTACAAAATTCTTTGCTCTACCTAATAAAGTATCAAGAGAATCTCTCGTCAAATCATTTCTTTTACGACCTATAGAATCATAATCTAAAATTACTTTTCCTAAATCAACCGGGTTTTCGCAGCGCATACAACCATGCGAATAGGAACGAACATCTGTTTTAAAAAGCGACTTAGCAGGGGAGTCGTGCACATAAACACTGAATTCGTTATGAAATTCAAACTTTATTATACCCAAGCTGTTTTTCGGTCCTGGTTCCTGAACAATTTGATATGGAAAAGTTTCGTCTTTAATTTTTTTCCAATTAACTGAATAAGGATTTATTTCTGTTTTTCCTTTGAACAGTTTGTAATCGTTTTTTGCAAAATAACCAGCGCTATTTTTAGCAGCTGGCAAAACTTCCTTACTTGCTATTGAAAAAGGTGCTTTCCAATAGGGATAAACAACAATGTTTCGAACTTTGGACTCTAGTTGTGGTGTCTGATTTTCCGTTTTCCCAATAACGATATGGTGAATCTGTTTTAAGCTGTCGTTAGCGTAAAACCGCAATAAATACTCAGGAAGATTAATTCTTATGCATTTAGAAGGGTAAATGATTGATGACCTCAACTTATCCATTACAAAAGAAGCCCTTAGAACTTTGTCATATGTGCTTTCATTTAATGCCCAAGCAGTATATTTTCCGACCTTACCATCTTTTTTAAGCCCATTATGATCTTGAAAAACTTTAAGGGCCTCCACGAATTCAAGACTGTCTTTAGACTTTTCATTCAGATAACCTTTTGAAATCAATGCTTTTCTAGCCTTTGGAATCGTATAGATTGAATCATTCTTGTAAGACTCTATATCGAAAGTATTTTTATCTAAAGGATAAGTTGCGCAAAAAGTATATAACTTGCTTGAAATGAACTGATAATTTGTATCTGCAATACGCTGTTTCAAGAATATTTCATCGTAACTAACATCTTTACTTGACACAATCGTTGTGTCGAACGAGTCAATACTAAAGAAATGTTTGGCGTTATATTTTTTTTCTTTAACATTCAAAAAACCTTTATTTAAATCATTAAGTATTAAAGCCGTTTGAGCTGTTAAAATTATTTCTTCCTCGACCCAGTTTTTATTTTTCTTTTTGTCAAATGAAATTCTGTTTTCAGGAATACCGAACCACATTGATTTAGATAATGTTTCCTTCAACTTAATTCCTGATTCGATTACCATAGAATCATTGACCCAATGTGGTTTAAAACCGTTGTTTTCATAATGATTCTGTAACCATTCACTTTGATAATTGTTAAACCCTAAAGTTGATAAATATGAATTCTCTAACACTTTTTGTATTTTCTTTTTCAAAGAAATTGAATCATCTTCAAAAAAATCAATAGAAACTTCAGGAGGCGTATTAGAGCAGCTATTAAATAAGGAAATGCTCAAAATCAGAATGATAATATAACGCATGAATAGTCAGTTGAATTAATTACTTTTGCTAAAGATAATGCAAGATAAAACTTATTTCCATATATGTCTTTTACTTTATTAACAATCATACTTATAGTTACAATAATTGTCTCCCTCAATGCATTTAAGGACAATGCTTTGATGGATAAATTATTATACTCACCTTATAGAGCCAAGCATTATCGCGAACACTACAGAGCACTAAGTCACATATTGATTCATGCTGATTCAACTCATTTGATTTTCAACATGATGTCTCTTTATTTTTTAGGAAGTATGTTGGAAAACGAGTTTATGTTTCAATATGGAAGTATGAATGGCGAACTTCACTTTCTGATTTTGTACATATTAGGTGGTTTATTTGCCACGTTGATTCCATACATAAGAAACCAAGACAATCCAAACTATAGATCTTTAGGAGCTTCTGGTGCTGTTTCTGCCGTGATATTCGGAGCTATCATTTGGAATCCAACAATGGAACTTGGAATCTTATTTATCCCAATTCCTATTCCAGCATACATTTTTGGTCCTTTATATTTGGCTTTTGAATACTGGGCTGATAAACGCGGAAATACAGGAATTGCACATGATGCACACATTGGAGGTGCAATTTTTGGGATACTTTACATATTAATTATTAATATTGATAAAGGAAAAGAATTTTTTAATATAATTTTTGGGTAAAAAGATGCTTTATATTAATAACAATGGTACTGTTCTTACAAGTGAATCTCCAACAATACACGCAGGAAATAGAGGGCATGTATATGGAGATGGTGTTTTTGAAAGTATAAGAATTATGAATGGTGTTCCATTAAATGTGGAAAATCACGTACGTCGTTTATTAGACGGGGCCAAAGCAATTAAAATGCGTCCTGCGAGTTATTTTACCTATCAATTTTTCGAGGAAAAAATAATTGAATTGTGCCAAAAATCTGAGATTCTTGAAGGCGGAAGATGCCGTATATCTTTAGATCGAGTTACTGGAGGAGCATATAAGCCTGAATCAAATGAGGCATCATATTTCATAGAGGTTTATCATTACGAAACAAATAATTTTGAATTGAATTCAAAAGGATTAGAGGTAGATCAATATTCAGAAATGAAAAAACAAAGAAACTTCTTATCAAATTTTAAAACCAAAAGTGGCTTAATATACGTTATGGCTGCGATTAATGCTACCGATCGAAAATTGGATGACGTATTAATTGCCAACGATGCAGGTGGTATTCTTGAGAGTTCGAGTTGTAATATTTTTGTTGTAAGTAATAGTGTACTTTATACGCCAGGTTTAGAAGAAGGGTGTTTAGCCGGAACTATGCGGATGCAAATAATTAATTTGGCTTTAAAGAACGGAATCAAGGTATACGAATGTAACATTCTACCACAAAACCTATTAGCTGCGGATGAAATCTTCTTTACTAATGCTATTCGAGGTGTCAATTGGGTAAGTGGATATCGTACTAAACGTTATTTCAATAATATGTCACGACGTTTTGTCGCTTTATTAAACGATCATTGGGAAAATCACTTTTCTGAACAATCTTAGGCCAATAATAAAGTAATATGCCAATTAGTAGGAGGGAAGAGGTGAGAATCGGAATGTTGGTTGCAGTTGTTCTAAAAGAAGACCAGCGTACAGGAAAATTAACTGAAGGAATTGTAGAAAAATTACTCACCAATTCGAATTTTCATCCTCATGGAATAAAAGTTAGGTTAGAAGATGGTTTAGTAGGCCGTGTTCAGGAAATTCTAGAAGATTGATAATTATCAAAATCTTTCGTTAACAATCAAAATAAAAACGCTATCTTCGCCCAAGTTTCGGGGGAAATTCGACAAACGAATTTTTCACAGTAAGACAAGTCATCTCGTATTATTAGTGTCGAGAATGCAGGTTTCGACTGTTTTTGAAACCTTAATTAATCATAATACCAATACAATCGAATGGCAAAATCTCAAGAGACATTTAATAAAAAAGAAAAAGAAAAAAAGCGTTTAAAAAAACGTCAAGATAAACTTTTAATTAAGGAAGAGCGTAAAGCAAATTCACCAGGTGGATCTTTAGAAAGCATGATGGCTTATGTAGATGAATTTGGAAACATTTCTGATACTCCGCCAGATCCAACAGTTGTGAAAAAGAAAATCAATGCTAGTAGTATTGAAATTGGAATACCGAAAAGATCTGACGAACCTCAGGAAACTGGTCGCCAAGGTAAAGTTACTTATTTCAATGATTCAAAAGGTTATGGTTTTATCAAGGATTTAATGACGCAAGAAAACGTTTTTGTTCACGTTAATGGCTTAACAGAAGAAATTGCTGAAAATGATATGGTAACTTTTGAAGTTGAGCGTGGTATTAAAGGAATGAATGCAGTAAGAGTAAAGAAGTTTAAACCTGAATAAATATAAATCACCCATATTGAATGAGCCGTGTATTACACGGCTCATTTTTTTTGTTGAACTAATTTTCACAATAAATCCTAAAATCGATTTAGTAAAGCAATAAGCTTTTAATGCTCTCGTTTTTTCTCAAAACAAACGAAAAAACTATGAACAGAATAAAAGACGGATTATTAGTGACCATTAGTGCTGTGTTAATCACAATCTTGTTTTACAAACAAACTCTTGGACTTAATCTATTAATTTTCGAACTTTTTGTTCTTATTTGGCTATACCTTACAAAACAGTTTCAATTTAAAGGAAAGAATCAAATTACAAGTGCTGCAGGCATACTTGTAACAGCATTTTTCACGGTGATTCATCATTCATTATTGAGCTACATTGTCAATTTTAGTGTGTTTTTCATTTTTACAGGTGTGGTGATTGCACCTGAAATTAGATCAATTTTCAATTCAATTCTTCTGTCAATTACAAATTCCGGAGCATCACAGATTAAATTCGTTCGTCAGTTATTTAAAGAACGTAAGAAGAAAGGTCTATTCTATTATTTAAAAAAAGGTCGAATTTTCCTGATTCCAATGATAATCATTTTGTTTTTCATTATGATGTATTGCATATCTAGCCCAAAGTTTAATGACATCATTTGTGGATTTCTGGATTTTATTGGGGATACGTTTAATTTCTTATTCAGCAATGTCGAATTAAGTATCATTTTCACTTTTCTGTTAGGTTTGGTTATAAGTAACTTTATTTTTAATCGTGTCGTCGAAAACTCAATAATCAACAACGAATTACTCAAAAGCGATACGTTATTTAGGTTGAAATTAAATTCTATGAGGGGTTTTAAAATTTTAGCTTTAAAGAACGAATATCATTCGGCAATTTTTCTGTTCGCAGCGTTGAATATCCTTATACTATTGCTAAATATAATTGATATCCGTTATGTATGGTTTGATTTCGAATGGAAAGGGGAGTACCTCAAACAGTTCGTTCATACAGGAACTTATTTTTTAATTTTTGCCATTCTTATTTCCATTGTCCTTGTACTTTATTTTTTCAGAAACAACTTGAATTTTTTAACTAAGAACAAATGGCTGAAATATTTATGTTACATCTGGTTATTTCAAAACGTAATTCTAGTAATCTCTGTTTCTATACGAAATTTGTATTATATCAATCATTTTGCTCTAGCCTACAAACGGATTGCTATTATTTTCTTTTTGGGTCTTGTAATTTATGGTTTGTATACGGTTTTCATAAAAGTCAGGGATCAAAAATCTAAATTTTATTTACTCAGAACAAATACATTTTCATTACTTGTAGTATTGATTTTTTCCACCTTTTTTAATTGGGATCGAATCATTGCTAAATACAATTTTAGAAATTCTGACAAGTCATTTGTACACCTTGATTTTTTATCAGGATTATCTGACAGTTCACTTCCATATCTTGATAAACCGATGAGTATGCTTTCTAAATTGGATATTAAGCAAGAGGAGAGATATTCTTTTAAATCTTCATCTGGTTCATTTGAAAGTTATTATATGTCACCAGAAAATTATTTCAACGAAATTAACTTCCGCAAAAAACTTTTTAAGAAAAGATGGGAATCAAAAGGATGGTTATCCTGGAATTTAGCGGAGGCCGAAGCATATGAATTACTATCTCATTAAATTCAAGGCTTTCCTTTTCCTTTAGAATTTCCGTTTCCATTTCCTGGATTAGCACCTTTACTTTTATTTCCTTTTAACGCATGAAATTCAGCTGATCCAGGTTTAATGCCCATTTCTTTGGCAATAACGCCCCAACCTTTGTCTTTATTTGCTTTGTAACTCTCTGCAACTTTTTCTACAGGTTGTTTTGTAATGCTTGCAATCTTCACAGCCAACAAAGCTTCCGCAGGAATCATACTTTTTAATAGCGTCTCAACTTTTTCTACAGGTTGTTTTGTAATGCTGGCAATTTTTACTGCCAACAAAGCTTCCGCAGGAATCATACTTTTCAGTAATGTCTCTACTTTGTCTATAGTAACACCAAAGTCAGTACTTAAGTTCTTTTTAAAAGTTGCCAAATCAGCCAAAGCATCTTTGTTCACAACATTAAGTTCCGCTTCTAGTGTTGCATCTCCAGTTTTAAAACTTATTTGTCCGAAACTGATAAAACTTGACAGAATCAATGCGATAGAAAATAGTTGTTTCATCTTTTTTTATTTAAAGATATCAAAAAAAACATGAAAGGTATCTAATAAGCAATGATTGTTAATTAATTATTATTACATTTGTCTTATAATTAATATTATGTTAAATAGTATTACAGGGAAACATTTATTATCTCTCTATATAGCATTTATTAGGTTATGATTTCCTCTCACTTATCACCTATTCTTCCAATTGTACAACTTACGAAAGACTTGGCTTTTTGAAAGATTGAATTTGAATCTTTATCAATTGGATACCCAAAACTAGCCAACTTTCTTTCTACTATATCAATTTGAATTTCATCACTAAAATCAAAACTTACTGAATGTGTTTCAATTTCAACTTTTGCCTTTGATACACCGGGAATTTTATTTAAAGACTCAGTTATAGCATTAGCGCACCCTTTACATTTTAAATTCTGTAAAATCTCTGTCTTTGTCATGAATCCATTGTTTTATATTTTCACTACTCTTATAATCTTTCGTTTTTTATTGCTTTAACAATACTTTTCTTATGTTAAATAGAAGATGCCTCTCTGTAAACTGTATACTATAAACTTGTAATTAGCAACTATTAACTCTCAACTACAAATTCCTACCATTCACCATATCCTCCCTCAAGATCATATACTTTTGTAAATCCCATCTCTTTCATCATTGTTGCCGCTTTTCCACTTCTCCCTCCCGCTTGACAATAGACCAATACCGGTTTGTTTTTGTCCAATTTAGCTATGTTTGTTTTGAAGTTAGCCCCGTTGAAATCAATATTTTTAGCATTTGCGATATGCCCATCGTTATACTCACCACTTGTTCTTACATCAATCAACTGAGCTTCTTTGTTACTCATCAAAGTTTTAAATTCTGATTTTGTCACTACCTTGTTAATTACTAAAGAAGATTGTTCGTTTTTGTTTTTCGTTTTAGAACTTGAGATTTGTGCATCTCCGCACGACACCATTGATACGGCAACTGCAAATAATAGAAATTGTTTTTTCATTTGATTCATTTTAAATTGAGTTGAAATTTAGTGATTGTCACAAGAAAATTAAGCAACTTGGGTTACATATATAGAAAAAGCTAAGAATTCATAATAGAATGTTGTATTCAAGGAATAAAAATTACTTTTGTACCAAATAAATAATAATGCTGAATAAAGTTCATTTATTGCCTATTATCCTTCTGATTTTTCTGAGCTCTTGTGAAGATAGTGAAAACACAAAATATGAATTACCCAAAACAGTTCAATTAAGTTCATATTCATTTATGAATCCCTTATTTATTGAAAATTTCATAGATGCGCCATTGAAAACTGGCAACATTTGGAACGATTCTTTAATTTCTCTATGCAGAATTAATAAAATACAATTTATATATAAAGGAGAAAAAAATCCTGGCAATATAGCTGAAACTTACACGAATATTTTCAACCAACACGGTCAGATCACAAATTATTTCTATTTCAATTTTGAACTTTCAGAAAACAAATTCACAGAAATAATTTACGATTACAATGATGGTCAATTGATTACAATGAATACACCAGTGTTTTTTGGTCAAAACAAAGATCAAAAAATTACAATAACAAATAAATTAGATTGTCAGATTTTAGTGAAAAACAAAACAAATGTCGTTCGAGACTCGACTTTTATTTATTCCAGAAATGGGCAACCATTAGTGATTATAGAAAAATTAGACAATTTCGTTTCGAAAATAAACTTTATTCTAGATATTAATAAGCCAATAGTTTCGCTCAATTCTATGATCAAACGTTTAAACATTTCAACAGAACAATTCTTAACGGCTGATAGAGTTGTAACATTTACAGAGAAAGGATTGCCGCAAAAAGCATATCAATTAACAGAAAACCTGGTGAAAGAATACTTGTCTAACGAATGGATTTATGAAAACAGTAAAAAACTAATTGGATACAAGAAATACATTAGTAATCAAATTGTGAAAGATTTTACTTTCAATTATAGCGAGGATAAAATCATGCGATCTTTTACCTTCAACAAAAAAGTTTACGAAATAGAGTATAATTAAATGTTGTCCCGCGAAGAACAAAAATGTATGAATATTGAATTCTGGACTGAATTCAGGAAACATATGAGCCATTTTAAATCCTCAAATGGAAAGCGAATAAATTGGTTAAGTTACCCTTCTGATGTTAAAAATGTTTACATACGCTTACAAGCTGACGGAAAAGGAACTCGATTATGTCTTGATATTCAACCAAAAGATGACGGGATTCGTGCAATTATATGGGAGCAAATGACCGAATTAAAAAAGGTTATGGAAAGTAATATGACACATGAAACAATCTGGCTTGAAAAAATGTGGAACGAAGAAGGAAGAATCTACTCTAGAATTATGTGGCAACAAGAAGGATTAGATTATTATCTTGCGAAAGACAGACTATTGATTTTCGAATTCCTTAAAAACCGTTTAGTTGAATTTGATATGTTTTATCAAGAGTTTAAAGAAATCTTAATTTCTCTCACAGATTAGATTGCTTTCACTAAATTTGTATAAATAGTTAATCCTTTAAATAACAGAAATGAAAAAATCGATTTTAGTAATTTTATTAAACATATCATTCATAGGGTTTTCTCAAACAGATTTATTTACGACCGATTTTGAAACAGGAATTCCAGTTAGCTATACTTTAGTTGATAATGATGGTTTTACACCAGCAACTCAAGTTGCTGAATATACTTCAGCATGGATTGCTGTTTTAGATCCAGAAAACATAAGTGACACAATTGCAGCTTCAACATCCTATTTTTCGCCTGCTGGCACTGCAAACCGTTGGTTAATTACGGCACCTTTTACATTAGGAAGTTTCGGGAATTTTATTGAGTGGGAAGCTAAATCTCAAGATGCAGCTGTTCCAGACGATTACCTTGTACTTGTTTCAACAACTGACAATCAAATTTCTAGCTTCACGGACACACTAATAAAAGTTATTGAAGAAAGTTTTGAATGGACAACTAGATCAGTAGATTTGAGTGAAGCGGGATATAATGATCAAACTATTTACATAGCTTTTGTTAACATAACAAATGATGGTTTTAAGTTGTACATAGATGATATTCACGCTTGGAAAGATGATCCAGTTACAATTGGTGAGTTGAATGAAACAGATCCAATTTCTATCTATCCGAACCCTTCTAAAAGCGTATTTAATATCTCAAGTCAGCATAAAATTCAACAGATTAATGTTTCAAATTCTTTAGGACAAATTGTATTAACAACTAATCAATCTAAAATAGATCTTGAAAATTTTTCGAATGGTGTTTATTTCTTAAATATTCAAACAGACCAAGGATTCACTAATGTAAAAGTTGTTAAAAACTAAATTTCAGGAAAAGGCACCAAAACCAATTGATATTTAATATCTGAATTTGCAGTTGGATTTAAAATTATCTTGTCTTGAGATTGAATATCAATATTGAACTCCCACTTTTCTTGCACAAAAAATAAGCAAATAGTATTGTCTTCTGAATATAAAGAATACTCACCTTTTTTCCCATCCAGATCACCAATTGTATTCATTGGTTGAAAAATACATTTACCGTTTTTATAAAAGATTACAACATCCTTTTCCACATTGATTTTTGGCGCGAAATTTTTATTTCCGGAATTCACTTCATCTACAACCCAAATTTTACTATTTGAGTCATTGAAAAGTGGTGCAAGTCTTATTGGCTTTAATTCAACGCCGCTTGAACAGCTTGTAAATACTCCAATAACCAATATAAAAAAGTAGTTTTTCATTATAGAATCATTTCATTTTTCACAAGCGATTTATAGATATCATTTGACACCGAATCCTTGAGTTCAGCTTTTATACGTTGACGCCATGGACCTTGAGAATCATGCCCTTCAATTGTTTCAGCAGATAGAAATTTATACGATTTCCCATTCCAAGTAAAAATGCAATTGTAAAAAATCACATCTCCATCTATGTTATCATTGAAGCGTAATATTAAATCAGGATAATGTGTTGTTGATTTTCTAGTACCTATTAAATTTGCCACAAAAGCATTGATTTTAATCAATTCGCCCTTTTCTCTTACAAAAGTCACCAACCTTCTTAATTTTATTCCTCCAACTTTTGACTTAATTTGCAGTAAAAATGCATTTTCAACAGGAGCATCATCTCGCATTGGAAATAACTTAAAAAATCGAGGTGAGCATGCCGGTTTCATATAGTCTGAGGTGTCCTTTTGAAATTCGGAACATATCTTTAATTCTTTTAACAATGCAACATGCTTAGGATCAACAAAAGCATCACTGTCAAATAATGTTTCTATGCCTGTGATCTCTCCTATGGCATTATTAATAGGTTTTTTTACTGGTAAATCTTCTTCTCCAGTACAACTTGAAAGACCAACAATCAGTAAGATATATGCGAATTTATTCATCATTGAAATAAGTGCTTTTAATGTAAAAAGTTACGTTGGAAAAACAGTATTTGCTTCTAAATATGCTTTTTTGAACTGAATTTCATCAATTCCAGTATTAATCGAATTTTCGTTAAACCAATCTAACATAATTTCTGTTGGCATATTGCCGGTTAAGTCATCTTTAGCCATTGGACAACCACCAAAACCCTTAATAGCGCCGTCAAATCTTCTGCAGCCAGCTTCATAGGCCGCTGAAACTAATTCTTTGCCATTTTCAGGTCTTGTGTGTAAATGAGCTCCGAATTCGACTTCAGGTAATTGCTCTATTAACTTTGAGAATAGATTTCTAACCTGATTAGGATCCGAAGAGCCAATTGTATCTGAAACGGCTAATATTTTCACGTCGAATTTTGAATAAAGTATTTCACTCCATTTTTGCACAATTTCAGGATTCCAAACCTCGCCGTATGGATTACCGAATCCCATTGAGAGGTAAACCACCAATTCTTTATTCGATTTAATACAGTTATTTTGAATGACTTCAACAAGAGATAATGAGTCATGAATTGAAGAATTGGTGTTTCTTCTTTGAAATTCTTCGGAAACGGAAAATGGATAACCTAAATACGTTATTTCGTCAAACGATTTGGCTTCTTGTGCTCCTCTTTCGTTGGCTATTATTGCTAAAAGCTTCGTCGAATTTGTTAACTCTAATTTTGATAAAACATCGGCTGTATCTCGCATCTGAGGTATTGCTTTTGGAGAAACAAAGCTCCCAAAATCAATTGTATCAAATCCGCAGTTCACTAAAGAATTTATATAATGAGCTTTGATTTCCGTTGGAATGAATTCGTGCAATCCTTGCATTGCGTCACGAGGACATTCAATCAATTTTAATTTCGAATTTAACATAGTTAACTAAAATTACGATTTTCTTTTCAGAATAGCTTTATTAATTCTTTTCACCAATCCAGGCCCTTCGTATATAAAACCAGTGTATAGTTGAATTAATACAGCGCCAGCATCCAATTTTTCTAAGGCATCTTCTACAGAGTGAATTCCCCCTACTCCTATTATGGGAAAAGATTTATTCGATTTTTGAGATAAATAGCGAATTACTTCAGTTGAGCGATTTTTTAATGGCCTACCTGAAAGACCACCCATTCCAATAGTATTTAAAGAATCATCGGAAGCTTCGAGATTTTCACGACTTATTGTTGTATTGGTCGCAATAACACCTGCAATTTTCACTTCATCAACAATCTCAATAATATCATCCAATTGTTCATTTGTTAAATCGGGTGCAATCTTTAGAAGTATGGGTTTTTGCACTACTTTTTTCTCATTTTCTTTCATTAATTCTGAAAGCAAAAATTTAAGAGGTTCTTTTTCCTGTAATTCTCTCAAATTTGGTGTGTTCGGAGATGAAACATTCACCACAAAATAATCGACATACTCAAAAAGTTCATTAAATGTTATTAGGTAATCATTAATTGCTTCCTCATTTGGCGTAATTTTATTCTTTCCAATATTACCTCCAATGATAATCTTTGTTCTTCGATTCTTTAAATTATTAATAACCTCAGTTAGGCCCCCATTATTGAATCCCATTCTATTAATAATCGCTTGATCTTTCTTCAACCTAAACAATCTTGGTTTATCATTACCTGGCTGTCCCTTTGGTGTTACTGTTCCAATTTCAATAAACCCAAATCCGCATGATGCCAAATCATTGAACATTGATGCGTTTTTATCAAACCCTGCCGCTAAGCCAACTTTATTTGGGAATTTAATTCCAAACACTTCAGTTTCCAAATTCTTGTCATCCAAACAAAACAATTGCTTCCAACACCATTTCATTCCAGGTATTTTTAATAAAACCCTCATACTAAAAGCGGTGAAATAATGAACTTTTTCTGGGTCAAATAGAAATAGAAAGAATCGAATTATTTTGTACATGTTTTTTTTTTGATAAAGGTATAAATGCAAAACGAGGTGACAATAGCCACCTCGTTTCTTTCATTAAAAATATTTTCAACAATTAGAATTTATATCGCCCTTTACTCCAATGATATCCTCTACGTTGCTTCGCGTAATCCTTATAAGTAATATTTCTTTGAATCACAATATTTGCAGTGTAATAAGCATCTTTTTGAGGTTGACCTCTCATTTGGCCTGGCGCAAACCAATTCGTATTGTTAATTGCAGGATTTGAGAGATATTGGGCTTCAGGAGAAGCTAATGCTGCAGGGTCATAATATGTACCGTGAACATCGTCAATATAGTCAGAGAAAGTTTTAAGATAAGAAACCTCTAAACCAAATCTCCACATTCTCCCAACTCCAAACCTCATTCCAATTCCAAAAGGAATGGTTGCTGTTATTGGTAATGTCTCCCTTGCTCCGTCAGGCAAACCTTGCCCTTCAGTATTTAGAGGATCTAAAGCTACCCATGCGCCATTATAAAGTGCTTTTGGATTAAAATAACTAATTCCAACACCAGTGAATAAATATATTTGCTCATTATGATCTTTGAATCCTTTATGACCAGGAAGTTTATATCGTGCTCCGAATTTTTCATGAGCTAATACAATACATTCAATTCTTTGTTGCAATTCTAAATACAACGTTCTAAAAGAGAGATTTCGACTTTCACGAATGACTTCATTTGTTAAAGCGTCATCACCTTTTAGTCTTCCAATGTTAAAAGTAGTTGTTGTTGCCCAATAAGGGTGGAAACGATATCTATAACCTATTACTCCACCGATACTGGTTGAAGGTAAGTCAATATCCTTTAATCGATAATCTGTTCCAATTTGATCTTTCCCTCCTAAATCCCCAGTAAATTGAGTGACACCAAAACCAAACATAATTTCTTTCTTGTTAAGAGACCAGTTTCTTTGGGTGTTAAAATTAGTATGTTGAGAGAACGTAACCGAACAAATAAAAAGTAATAATAGCGTAAAAATGTTTTTCATATTTTGTTTTTAAAATGACTTAAGCCATTATATAACGATACGAATTTATGAATAGTTTTTTGATTTAAAAAAAAAATCAACAATAAATACTAATAATCAATTGTTCAAAGTCTTATCTATACATTTATTAACAAAAATATCCTGCTCAAAACAAAACTTAAGAGCAGGATTTTTTCGGTTTTATTGACAAAACTAAATCATTAATTCTTGAACTTTTAATGTCAATTTGAATCAATCATTTAATCATGTATTTGACCAATTGAATATTATACTTTTTTAATTGAAAAATCATTTTCAGACTTTCTATTAGCACTCAAAACTGACGATTTTTCTGACTTTATTAATGTAATCTTTTCTTCATTAACTTCATTTTTTTGTGTTAACTCGTTATTCAAAAATACGGATATTGCCATCGAAGACAAACCGATAGCCCCGTAAAACCAAGGGCTATTCCAATCGGTTATTCTTGTGTGTTTTGCTTGTTTCAATATTGGTATCAAATCTTGTCTAAGTTCAATGTATGATGATGTAAGATTTTTTCTGTCCAAAATGAATTTTTTAACTTCCATAGTTTATTGTTTGGGGTTAATTATATGTTTCAGTTTTTCGATTGCTCGAAAAGCTTTTACTTTTGCATTGTTTTCTGTTATTTCTAATATTTCTCCTATTTCTTTGAATGATCGTTTTTCAAAAAATCTCATTTCAATTAATTGCATATCCTTTTCCTTCATTTTTGCTAGCGCATCAAATAATCTCTTTTTCTTTTCTTCAGTATAATCATCATCGATCTCTTCAATAATCTCATATAAATGAAAACTTTCAATGTTTACAGTCCTCTCCGCTTTTCTATCTCTAAAAGCTTGATATAATTCGCTTTTCGCAATACGATACAACCAAGATGAAAACGGTACGCCTCGATACTCGTATTTATTAATATTATTCAACGCTTTCATAAAAACCTGAGAAGTGATATCGAATGCTAATTCTTCATCGTCCATCCTTTGGTAGATGTATCGAAATATTTGTTCGTGATATTTCTTATACAAAGGGCTGAAACTCTCAGGGTCTTTTTGCGCACGCATTATCCAACTCAACTCCTCTTCCAGTCTTTGGTTGGTGTGATGATACAATGGGTTCACTGTCATAATTCTTGGTTTTATTTCTAGTTTGGTTTGTGAAGCTTGCAGACTTCACGTGGAGTAAAACGAATTCCTTTTAATTCGTTACACCGTTAACGCAATAATCTTTCCAATTATTATATGCATGCACATAAAAAATTGAAATTTTATAAAAACAAAAACTATTTATTGGAAGTAGAATTGATATCAATACTACTTGAAAGTCAACGAAATTCAGACATATAGCTTGTGTCTGTCAATGAAAAAAGGAATTTTTTTAATTGCATCGTTTGTAAATCAGTTAATTGAAACGGCTGAATAATCTTGTTTTTATTGGGATGTGCCTTCCCTCCAGATTGATAATGTTCTAAAACAGCATCTAAACTTTCTAAACTGCCATCATGCATGTATGGAAACGTTAATGCTATATTTCTCAGTGAAGGCACTTTGAATTTTCCAATATCATTTGAATCATTGAATATTCTAAAACGGCCCAAATCTGAACCGTAATCAAGATACAATCCATTGTTTTCAGGTAAATAGTTTGTAAAGCTAGGTGCTGGGTGACATTTAATGCAATGTAATACTTCTGAAAATAATTTCCATCCTTGAATTTCATCTTTTGATAACGCTTTTTTATTCCCTGCACTATATTGATCATAACGAGAGTTTTGTGATATTAAAGATCTCTCAAAAGCAGATATACTTCTAGTTAATACATAGGCGTCGAATTCTCGATTGTAAATTCGCTTGGCTGATTCATTATAATCATCTATATTTTTAAGTCTTCTTATTAAGTTGACCATATTCATATCCATTTCAACATGTTCTTGAATTGGCACTATTACTTGTAATTCTAGTGTTTTAAGATGTGCATCAAACATTACCGTTGGTAAATATCCAGCATTCAATATAGATGGGGAATTCCTTTGCGTTTTACGTCCCTCAACTCCATCGCTTAATTTTTTTCGATCAGTAAAGGCAAATTCTGGTAAGTGACAGGAACTACAAGAAATCGTTTCATCAGACGAAAGTCGTTTGTCAAAAAATAATTTCCTTCCCAATTCAATTTTATCTTGGGTTGTAGGGTTTTCAGAAGGTATTAACGCCTCCCCCATTGGTGTTATAATTTGGTTTGTCGCTTTACACTGAAATAAAAAAAGGGACAAACAAATTGTCCCAATTAAAAGAATAATTGAAAATGGATATTGCATCCTCATTAAATTGCAACCTTTATCGTGTTTAGTGAATTTGAGTTTTTGTCAAAAATCTTAAATTGATAGATTCCATTTGATAAATTGTTAAAGTCCACTTTTCCAGTTTCGTCGAGTATAGCTCCAGTTCTTACTTTTTTACCAGAAACATCAGTCAATTCATAAGAGTCAACTCCTTTAATGTTTTTCCAGGTAATAGATAAAGTTGAATTTTCACTTAAAAAAGTCAATGTTCCAATTTCTTTTGATGCATTCGAAAGTGATGCGCTTGCAGATTGATTAAATACTGGGTCTGTTAGAATGTTTTGCATCATTAAAACGTTTTCAGCATTTGAACCATGTTGAACTCCAATTGTCTCAATTGCAATGTTTTTTATCCATACATCAACATTGCAATTCACATAAACGTCAATTTGAGAAGGATTCGATTGTGTTTGAACAACAGGAAGTTCGAAAGGCAAATAATTAGAATTATCAAGATTATGAATCTGAAAAAGGGCATCAGGATTATTATCACCATCTGAATCCGCAAGTCCACCAATTATAACATGTGCATAACCTGAAGTCCACCCCCAATACATAGAAGGTTCTTGAAAGCTCAACGGATGTCCATGTGGGTAAACTGAAATATCAATCGCATCTGCACCATTTTGGGTGTTTAAATTTGGTGGAACACCAACAGCAAAATTTATTTGTTCAATATTTGTAATATTCCAAAAACCCAAATACATCACATTATTATTTGGTTCAATTAAATAGATATTCTCTGATAAGTCCAAATCTTGTCCTCCATCATGAATAATATGTACTCCTGAAATGTAATAATCAAAATATTCTAAATTAAAATCAACACCATCAAGATTTGACACATTTGTCCCCATAACTAAATCTGCATTTGCGACTTTTGGAGAAAATGTAATGAACACATTTTGCTGAGCCCACGTAAGAGCTGATGAAAATGTAATAATTAGGGTGAGAAATATATTATTCATACTTATATGTTTTTATGTGCAATGTACAAAACTTCTTCTTTCTGAAGACGATAAAGAGAAATTAGTTTCTCATCATACTTGGATTCCTTTCTAAACTCAGTCACAGTAAAACCAGCCTTTTCTAACCATTTTGGGTAATCCAATCCAAATAAACGTACATGGTCTTTTTGCCAGTAATGTTTTTCTCTATCTTCAGGAGTAACGATACTCTTATCCTCAAAGGTTTCTTCTCTTGAAAAATCTTGAGGCACCTGCATTATTGCCCATCCGCCAGGCTTTATAACGCGGTGTAATTCTTTCATGCATTGTAAAGCGTCATCAACATGCTCCATCACATGATTGCAAAAAACAACATCAAACCTATCATTTCCCAAAGGAATATCATGTAAATCGAAATGCATATCAGCTATTGGAGAAACTAAATCACCAGTTAAATAATTCAAATTAGCTTGTGCTTTAAAACGTTTATGAAAACATTGTTCTGGTGCTATGTGCAGGACATTTAACTTTTCTGCTGTAAAGAAATCTGAAGATTCTTTTAAATACAGCCACATTAAACGATGGCGTTCAAGCGTTAAATCATATGGACACAGGACATTTTCTCTATGCGCAATATCAGAACCATATGATAAAAACTTCGAAAAAGATTTTTCACAAACAGGACATTTTACATTATTTCCTTTGTATAGTAATGGTGCAATAAGTTTAAATGGATAACTTAAACGAATCAATAATGGACGAGGCAAACTGTTCAATAAAAATTTATAAAGCTTTTTCATAGAATACAAATTTAATGAAAGAAAAAGAATCTTTAATAGTTGGGTATGTCATTCTTTATTCTTTTAATTTTACATTCTAAACTATAAGACTATGCGAAAATCATTAATTCTCATTTTATCGACTCCATTTATCACTTTTTCTCAGTCAACAACAAATACTATGTCAGATCAACCTGTCGCAACAAAGACACCAAAAACACTGGAATTACACAATCACGTTAGAATTGATGATTATTTCTGGATGAATGAAAGGGATTCTAAACCAGTTTTAGATCATTTGGCTTTGGAAAATCAATACGCTAAAAATTATTTCAATTCACTTCAAGTACTTCAGCAAAACTTATTAAATGAGTTTAATAAGAGAATTGATCCTAATGAATCGACTTCTCCTTTCAAAATGAATAACAAAACATATCAAATTCGTAATGAAGAGGGTAAAGATTATGAATTGATATATCAATTGTCCGCAGATAAAAATAAACTATTTCTTGACGAAAACAGCCGGGCTAAAGGAAAATCCTTTTATGAATTGGCATCTTGGGCTCCGTCTCCAAATAATGAATTACTTGCTATTAGTGAAGATTTCATAGGGCGAAGAAAATATACTATTACCATTAGACAAAATGCAAATAACAAATTTTTAAAGAATCAAATTAAAGACACGGATGGTTCAATTGTGTGGGCAAATGATAATAAAACTATTTTTTATGTAAAAAAAGATGCTCAAACGCTTAGAGAATTTCAAGTGTTTAGGCATGTTCTTGGAACAGATTCAAAAAATGATGAACTTGTTTATCAAGAAAATGATGAGAAATTTGGCGTTTCAATTGCTAAATCAATAACAGATAAATTCATCTTTATCTATTGTCATAGTTCGACAACCTCTGAGATGAGACTTATCAATGCTGATAAACCAGCTTCAGAAGCTATTGTTTTTCTAACTCGTGAGAAAGGGCATATTTACGAAGTTAGTGATCATATCAATGGATTTTATGTGCTTTCGAATAAAAATGCAGTTAACAATCAATTGCTCTTTTGTGAATCTATTCCTAAATCGACTGAAGAATGCAAAGTGATTATTGCTCATTCTGACGATGTATTAATCGAGAGTTTTTTAGGTTTAAAAGATTATATAATATCAGAAATAAGAGTCAATGGATTAAGAAAAATCAATATTCTTAACTTGAAATCCAATACATCAAAAGACATCTCCTTTAGAGAGGAAACATATTACACTGGACTTAGTTTCAATGATGATTTTGAAGCAACGAAATTATTGTACACTTACAATTCAATGACCACACCTTCAACGATCTATAATTATGACTTAAGTAATAATTCTCAAGAAATCTGGTTTAGAAAAGAATTATTAGACAAGACCTTTACACCTGACAACTACGAATCTCAACGAATTTGGGCAACAGCTAACGACGGATCAAAAATACCAGTTTCATTGGTCTATAAAAAAGGAACGGATTTATCAAAAGCTCCTTGCTTATTGTATGGTTATGGTTCTTATGGCTACACGCTTCCAGATGTATTTAACGCAACTAGATTAAGTCTTTTAGACCGAGGATTTGTTTATGCTGTAGCTCACATTAGAGGGGGCAAATATATGGGCGAAGATTGGTATACGAATGGTAAGTTTTTGAAAAAGAAAAATACGTTTACTGATTTCATAAATGCTGCAGAATATCTTGGAATGAAAGGATATTGTGATCAAAACAAAATTTATGCTCAAGGAGGAAGTGCTGGTGGGTTATTAATGGGGGCTGTTGTAAATATGGCACCTTATTTATGGAAAGGGGTTATTGCTCAAGTTCCATTTGTCGATGTAGTAACAACAATGCTTGACGAAACAATTCCATTAACGGTTGGGGAATATGAAGAGTGGGGAAATCCAAATGAGGAAGAGTATTATTATTACATGCTTAATTACTCTCCTTATGATAATGTTAAGTCAATGGATTATCCATCAATGTTAGTTACGACAGGTTATCATGATTCACAAGTCCAATATTGGGAACCTATGAAATGGGTAGCAAAAATGCGTGAATTAAAAACAAATGCTAATCCGTTGATATTTGATTGTAATATGGATGCTGGACACGGTGGTGGTTCTGGCAGAACTCAAGAACGTTTAGAAACTGCTAAAGAATATTCATTTATTTTACATCTGGAGGGGATTGAAAAATAAAATATTATTGTCATTATTTGGTTTACTTTCATTTAACTTGTTGGGTCAACAGGATTCATTACCCTATACCCTATTTAAAAACAAAGTGATTTTATATACTGATATAGGTTATACTTCTGCCCCATTCTCAGTACATTATCCGTATAATTCAACTTTAGATAAATTAAAATATAAAAACAATTTCAGGACGATTTTAGGTTTTGGTATTTCTTATAAATGGTTTTCTTTTAGAATTGGCATCCCATTACCAGGAAATGTAAAATCTGTTAGTAATTATGGTAAGACAATACCATTTAATCTCGGGTTTGATTTTACCATAAAAAAAACTTTTTTTGACGTTGATTTTAGAAGCTATAAAGGATATGCAATCATCGACGCTTACAAATGGAACGATACCCTTAATAAACTACAACCACATGACATTCAGTCCAACATAAATACTTTAAGTTTTTCAGCCAATGCTTGGTATTTCCATGACAAAAACTTTAAAATATCTGCATTAAAAGGAAAAACTGGGCACTACAACAGAGAAGTAAAAACCTGGTATTTAAAATATTCATTAAATATCTTTGGTCTTAACAATGGAAGTAATTCCATTGTTCCGGAAGTTTTAATCGACTCATCAAATACTAAAACTTCTGCGAGCACCATTTCTTCTGTTGATTTTGGAGTTATTCCTGGTTACGCTTATGTCAACAAAGTGAAAAATTGGCAATTTTCAACCTTATTTGGTGTAGGATTTTCTGTACAATCAAAGTTTTACAGTAAGGATGATGTTTCACGGAGTTTCTTAGGATTAGCTCCAAGATATGACATTCGACTGATTGGAGGATATTCTGTTCCGAAGTTTTTTGTATTCCTAATAACCGATTTTGATAATAAATCTATTCGCTTTGATGATTTTATTTATAGACAAACATTTTACACGATAAAACTACTTGGTGGTATACGATTTGGAGGGAAAAAGAATAAGGAACGATGAATCTATCTAACTCGAAGTTTGCCAAATAACGAAATTAATTGACAAATTCAGAATTCGAAACTGGGATGAGCCAATTCGTTCTTAAATCTTTTAAAGTTTTCACAAGGGGATTAAACATTTCAAAATCCAAATTGGAAGATAATTCAGAAAAATGAATGCGTTTGTATTCATCTTCTTTCTTCAGTAAAACTGACATTCTATTAAAAAAGTCTATGTTCAATTCCCTTCCAAGATCTTTTACAAATCGGACCGATGAATCAACTGAACATCCTGAAGATTTAACTTTGCTTTCATCTGAAACGATAACAATAAATGAGTGGTGAAGAACCGCCGCTTGTGCAAATAACTCTGTTCCATGTGTCGCCCATTGATTAATAAATAGGTCCAGATTTTTTGATAAGAAATTTTCTTCTTCAGTTGTGAAGAAACGTGTTGAAGAATAGATCCAAACTTGACTGTTTTCAGGGAATGATTCAAACATAATTTTACAATTCGGCTGCATTAGCAATTAATTCAGCAACGTCTAACACTTGTATTGAGTCTTCTTTGTTGAAATTCTTAACACCGTCTGTCATCATTGTATTGCAAAATGGGCATCCAGTTGCTATTATATCAGCATTTGTTTCAAGAGCATCCTCTGTTCTTTCAATATTAATCTCCTTGTTGCCTTTCTCTGCTTCCTTGAACATCTGAGCTCCTCCTGCTCCACAGCACAAACCATTCGTTTTGCAACGTTTCATTTCCACAAGCTCAGCGTCTAACTTTTCAATCAGTTCTCTAGGTGCTTCGTAGACGTCATTTGCTCTGCCTAAATAACATGGATCATGAAAAGTAATTTTCTTTCCCTTGTAGACACCGCCGTCTTTCAGACTAATTTTTCCAGTATTTATTAGATCTTGAATAAGTTGAGTATGGTGTATTACTTCATAATTTCCTCCAAGCTCTGGGTATTCATTTTTCAGTGTGTTGAAACAATGTGGGCATGCTGTAACAATTTTCTTAACTTCATATCCATTCAAAACTTGGATATTCATCATTGCTTGCATCTGAAAAGTAAATTCATTTCCAGCTCTTTTTGCAGGATCTCCAGTACAACTTTCTTCTGTTCCTAAAACCGCAAATTTCACATTGCAATTATTTAATATTTTCACGATTGCTTTGGTGATTTTCTTCGCACGATCATCAAAGCTACCTGAACACCCAACCCAAAAAAGAACGTCAGGTGTTTCACCTTGAGCCATCATTGAGGCCATTGTTGGTACATTCAAACTCATATCTTATTTTTCAAAAACTTGAATACTAGCACTTGTTTCAACCAAATCGGAAAACTTTCCTTCGTAACGCGTTGCTCTCACAATATGGTTGTCGATCCAATGATAATTACCTCCTCTAGGTTTCCCCATCAGTAAACCGTGATATTTGAAATTATGGTTTTTTAGCCATTCTTCTGTAACTTCTCTATGTTCTTCTAATCTCGATGTAAAAAAGGTTATTATATGCCCTTCGTTATACCACTTACTAATTGTCTCTAACGTATCTGGAAAAATCACTGCTGTTAACATTCTTTCTGGCTCCTCATTAGGAATATCATCACAAATTGTCCCGTCTATGTCAATTAAATAATTCTTAATATCTTTTGGGAGAATTGGTGATAAAGATTTACCATTCTCAATTATTCCGATTAACTCAGTTTGTTTCTTAGTCTTCATTTGCCCAGTTTAAACGATCATTTGGGGAAAATTGCCATGGAGCGCCATTGTTTTCAATATTCGTTAACATTCCAGTTAATTCCGTTGGCATTTTAGATTCTTCCATCACCAAAAATCTTCTTAAATCAACGATTATCGATAATGGATCAATATTGACAGGGCATTCTTGAACACATGCATTACACGAAGTACAAGCCCAAATTTCTTCTTCAGTTATATAATCTCCAAGTAAGCTTTTTCCATCGGAAAAAGCTTTTCCATGTTTTCTAAGATTATCACCAACTTCAGTTAATCGATCCCTTGTGTCCATCATGATTTTTCGTGGTGATAACAATTTACCTGTGATATTAGCAGGACAGGATGATGTACATCTTCCACATTCAGTACATGTATAGGCGTCAAGCAAGTTTTTCCAAGTCAAATCTGTTACATCTTTTGCACCAAAACGCTGCGGTTCCGACGAAGATTCTGCAGGTGTTGCATACGGATCAGCAGTCGGATCCATCATTAATTTAACCTCAGCTGTAACTGACTCCATATTAGTAAGTTTTCCTTTCTTTTCGAGATTAGAAAAATACGTATTAGGAAAAGCCAATAGAATATGGAAATGCTTTGAATAAGGCAGGTAATTTAGAAACATTAAAACCATAAAGAAATGACCCCACCATCCAATATGTTCAATAATATGTAATGTTTCTATAGATTGTATTCCTCCAAAAAACAAAGGACCAACATAACTACTAATTGAAAAACCGTAGCTTCCTTTATTTTCTAATAATCTAATTGCCTCATCTGCCCCATTCATTGTAAAAATACATGTGACTAATACAATTTCCATTATTAAAATCAAATTGGCATCCTTTTTTGGCCAACCAGCTAATTCTTTCATATTTAGTCTAGGAAGCTTCAATAAGTTTCTTCTTGACAAAAAGATAACTGTAGCAATAAGAGCTAAAACAGATAGCACTTCTATGAAGCTAATTATGAAGGTATAAAAACTCCCTAATGACTCATAAAAATAACGATGCTGGTTGAAAAGGCCATCAACTATGATTTCGATTAACTCAATTTGTGTAATTACAAAAGCAACATATAGCGCCAAATGTAACAATGCTGGAATTGGACGAGAAAACATTTTCTTTTGCCCTAAAGCAACAAGTGTCATTGTTTTCCAACGCTCAAACTTGTTTCCTTTTCTATCGATATCTCTTCCTAAGAGTACGTTTGCACGAATTTTATATATGTTATAAGTAAAAAATCCAAATCCACCTATAAACAATAATCCAAATAGAATACTTGAAATCATTTCTTATTTTTAATTTGGAACAGAGTCCAATAGTTGTCTTAATTTCTTTTCCTCACTTGATGTCATAGGGACACCCTTAGTTTTTGCGCCTAAAAGGGAGAAGTGTATATATCTTTCAGGATGTAATTGCAAATCGTTAACGAGATTTTGAAGTTCTTTATTGGTGTTTACCAATTCATTATACAGTTTTTCATCTCCTAACAGTTTACCAAGTGTACCTTCTCCATTCTGAGCTTTATCTAAAACATTATTAAGATTCTTTAATGTTGAAGATGCATTTCCAATAACAGTTTTGAAATCTGCAGTCACTAAATCGTCTGTAATTTTTTTCGCGTTTCCAAGCACTGCTGTTATCTGATCATTACTTTTCTTAAGATTCAGTGAAATACTTTCTACGTTCGACATAATTCTTCCAAACTTCACTTTTTCTTCCCCAACAAGTGATTCAACTTCACCTGCAACATTTCCTAATTTATGAATCGCTATTTGCAATTCTTTCAAGCTTCCTTTTATTTCCGAAGTGGCTGTAGTGTCCCAAAATGCAGATAAGGAATTCACCATTTTATCAATTGAACTCAATGCCGTTTGAACCTTCTGAACTAAAGGGTCGGCGTAAGCTTTTACTTGGGTCGTTATATCTGTTGTAACAACTCCTTGCATTTTATCTCCTGGTTTGTAAAAGCCTTTCGAAATATCAGGATTAAGTGAAAGCAATAAGCCCTTGTTAAATAAATCAACAGAACCAGCTTCAATTTTAGAACCTTTAGAGATTTTAAAATTGTCTTCTTGAATATTAAAAGTAATCAAAACCTTTTTTAAACTATCCTTACTGTC
Source organism: Flavobacteriales bacterium (assembly GCA_009885545.1). Classification (GTDB taxonomy): domain Bacteria; phylum Bacteroidota; class Bacteroidia; order Flavobacteriales_D; family Crocinitomicaceae; genus M0103. The sequence continues at coordinate 2,652 of VFKM01000128.1, read as the reverse complement.
AGTAAGGTCAATACTTAAAACTTTACCAACGGCAACTCCATTTACCATAACTGATCCGGCAACTGGTACACCTCCAGAATTGGGGAAATACGCATAATACACATCGTCACCACCAAAGAAACTATTTCCTTTCAAAAAGTTGACTCCAGCTATCAATAATCCAATTGCTGCAATGGTAATTAAACCTGTTTTAATTTCTTTAGAGATCTTCAAAACTTTAATTTTCTGCTAATTTAATCGCTTTTTCTAAATTAATACGCTCTCCGTTAAGAAAGGCTACAACAAATGCATGTTGATAACCCATTTCTCTCAATTCAGATTTGTATTTATTGGCTCCTGCAAAATCTTTTTCATATTCGCCAAAAGTGTATTTAAATAAATTATCCTGTTTGTATTCAAATACTTTAATCCCTTTAAACTTGTTTGATGTAGAAGGAATTTTCACTTCTGAGGTTTCAATTTGAACTCTAAAAACTACTTTATCTTTATGGATATCTTTCTCAATTGGGATTGAAACTTCTTCTGTAATTTCATTTGCAGAATTAGCAGTCTTATCGTCAATCCCTTCCAGCTCATTTTTATAACTCTCAAACGCAGAAAACATAGATGTTGCCATTTTCTTTTGTCCTGTTGTATCAGCTAGAAATTTTTCTTCGGATGGATTTGTTAAAAAGCCCGTTTCAATTAAAACGCTCGGCATTGTAGTTTTGTATAAGACTAAAAATCCTGCTTGTTTAACACCTCTGTTATATCTATTTAATTTCGTGAATTCTTTCTGAAGCTTATCGGCAAAACTTATAGATTGATCTAAAAATACAGATAATTGGATTTGCCTTGCAATTAAAGCATCTGGTGACATATCAAAATCTTTGTATTTCTCTCCTTTATCATCCTCAAGAAAAATTGTTGAATTCTCTCTTTCAGCTACTTTTTGCTGAGATTCCGTTCTGTGCAAACCTAATACATATGTCTCAGCACCATATGCAGCTGGACTTGCGGCATTCGCATGAATACAAATGAATAGATCAGCTTTTGCCTTGTTTGCAATATTTGCACGTTCATCTAATTCAACAAAAACGTCTTTATCACGCGTGTAAACAACTTTAATTCCAGGGTATTTTTTCTTAATTTGATCACCAAGCTTTAAAGCAATTGATAGGCATACAGTCTTTTCATTGGCTGAAGCGCCATGACATCCAGGGTCTTTACCTCCATGTCCAGCATCAATAACAATTGTTTTAATTGTAGGTCGTTCCACAATGGTATTTTGAGCATAGTAATTTCTTCCACCAAAAATGGCAAGAAGCAATAAAAACAGCTTGAATCTGTTATATGTCAATATTTTTTCCATTACGAAGAGCTAATTTTAATAGTTTTGCAGTCATATTTAATGACTTAAAACAAATTTACATTTCATTTTTGACCAAAAAACGTTCCATACTGATACTTATCTTCGGCTTATTGTTAATAATGTTTGATTCTTCGGTTGGTTACTGTCAAACAAATCAGATTAAAGATACACTGCGTTTAAACGATGATTCCTTTGAAGAAATAATTTATTACAGGGCTAGAGATTCGATATATACCGATTTAAAAAACAAGCAAGTCCATCTTTATGGTGATGCAAAAGTTAATAATGGGGAAATCAATATGTCTGCTGGATATATTTTAATTGACCTTGATAAAAATGAAATTTTAGCTCAATACGCGTATGACAAGGATAGTAATAAAGTAGAATTTCCTAAATTTTCAGAAGGAACTGAAGAAATCAAAGCTTCTAGTATCAGATATAATTTCACTACAGAAAAAGGATACATTGAAGAATTGGCCATTCAACAAGACGAAATGTATCTTTATATGGGAGTTGCAAAACGGCATCCAAATGATGAAATTCATTTTAAAAATGGTCGTTTCACAACATGTAATTTAGAAGAACCACATTATCATTTCCAACTTTCCAAAGCAGTTATGATTCCTGATGAAAGAATCGTTACTGGCCCAATGAACCTTTGGGTGAAAGGTGTACCTACTCCACTGGGATTGCCTTTTAGTGTTATTCCACAGCAAAAAGAACGCACACATGGGATTCTTTTTCCAGAATTGGTCCCTTTATCAATTTATGGATTCGGTGTTCAAAACCTTGGGTATTATTTACCAATAAATGAACACATTCAAACCTCTGTTTATGCCAACATTTATTCAAGAGGTAGTTGGGGATTGCGAAACAATTTGGAATACGCTAAAAAATATGGTTATCGTGGAAATTTGGATTTAGGATTTCAGCAATTTAAAAGTGGCTTCCCTACAAATACAAACGCTAATAAACTCAGTGTAATTTGGGTTCACAGAAAAGAGCTAAAATCTAATCCATTTTGGAATTTCACAGCAAATGTGAATTTTATTTCTGACAATAAATCAAAAAACAATTTGGACCCTTTGAATTCACAATATTTCAATAATAGTTTTAATTCTGACATAAACATTAACCGAGCATTTCCTGGCAAACCTCTTTCAATGGGAATGAAAATGTCTGTTCGCCAAAATTCATTAACGCAAAATATGTCATTAATTTCACCAGTTTTAAATGTTAACGTCACACGATTTTTCCCTTTCAAGAAATTCATCAAAGGTACCAATGGCATTCAACAATTA
>VFKM01000106.1 GCA_009885545.1 Flavobacteriales bacterium | reverse complement strand
CCAATTGCAGCTCCTACTAATAATGCACCGATCATTTTTCCATTGTTGTTTGACTTTTCCATTTTGTTTTGAATTTATTTATATGCTTGTTAAAAATTTTATTTTTGCCGTATGGCTTTAGAAACTCAAGTAATATCAATATTTTCTGTTTCCTTGTATAACTCGAAGTAGAACCGAAATAATTGCTATTACCAATAAAATATGGATGATTCCACCTACATTGTATCCGAAGAATACGATGGCCCATATTATCACTAAAAAGACTGCTATTGTATAAAGTACGTTACTCATAATGGTTGTTTTATTGCTTAATTTATTTCTGAAGTATTTACAGCTTCAACTTGAATTGAATTCTCCTCTCCTGTTGTATCTGGATCAGTTTCTTTTCCTGGTTTGTCAAATTTATTTTCACCTTCAAGTTTATCAGGCACTTCTGTTTTTGTACTGTCAGAATTAGTGTCAGTTCCTGTTTTATCAGCATCCTTATCTGGACTTGTTTTGTCTGGATCCACTGAAGGATCATGTGCAGGGATTATCTTTTTTTTATCTAAATTATTCATGGCGTTATTTTTATAAATGAATTGCTAAACATAAAGTCGAAATACCAGAAGATAAGTCCAACAATAAGCCTATTTTGTTTGTAAAGTGGTACTCTGCACCAATATGTCCATCGAAATATAAATCGCTTGTGCCATGACTTACTGTAGTTTCCCCATAATAATCACTTTCCCATCTTGTTGATCTAAATGCAAAGCCTAAAGAACCACCTAGATAAAAATCCCATTTAGTACTAGCCTTCAATAAACCATCAAAATAATACGTCCCTTTTACTCCTACAGGAATTACATTTTGGCGGTAGTAATAATTTCTGTATTCGTGATTTTGATTCCCCCAATAATGATATTTTTCGTAGGAATAAAATGTAATAAAAGGAGCAAGAGTAAAATTTTTCGCAACATCAAATTCGAAATTTGCATGAACAACTGGCGTTGTATAACCTACATAACCATAGTATCCAATACCAACTCCTAAATTTAATGTTCTTCCATATTTCTCAACAACAGTTTGTTTCTGTGCGTTTATAAAATTCGATTGAAATAAAAGGAACATTATACTTGAAAAAATAATTGTTTTCATAATCAATATTATTTTGTTTTAGTATTAGTTCGACACCAAATGAAGCTCATATTTATCGTCTCCATCCATGTAGTAATACCAAAACGATTTCTCTTCTAATTTTAGAATTATCAATTTTCGAGATGAATGATTATCGTTACCGGTCAATTGGATCTCTTTATCGTCATTTTGGAACTTCCATGTCCCATCACCATTTAGGATTCCCCAATTGTATGAATATGCGCCACTTTTAGAATAAGTTTCTGTATAACTAGCTACCAATGAGGTGAAATCTGTTCCATTGATTTTATAATTTTCAACTTCCCATCTATTCGATACTCTTGCAGTTCTAGTTCGAAGACTAATACTTGGTCCTTCAGGATATTTTTGACAACTTTGAAATGACGAAGTTGTAATTAAACCCAGCATTGCAATTACTATTGATGTTTTTGTTTTCATTTTACTCTGTTTATATTGTTTATACTTTCTCAATGTTTGATTTAGAAACGAAAACCAATTGTTGCTTGGTACCATACATTTTTGTAACGAGGTGTTGTAGTTGTACCATTTCCATTGTTATTCAACAAATCCCATCCTACTCTTGCTCCAATTACGAAATGATTTAGATTGATGTCAGCTCCTCCAGTAAAGCACAATGTGTTTTTACGAACATTATCATTCTCAAATTCTGTTTCCTGTTCAATTGTTGTAAAAGCATTTTCAAACACATCCTTTTGTTTCATCAAATAAGAATATTGTGGTCCCGCCAAAATTGTTAGAAATTTAAACGGTTTTATTGCAATCAACAATGGGATATCTAAATAAGTTGTAGTTCTAGTAAAACTGTATGAACTACCAAGAATACGTCCTGTTGCTTGGAAGCCTTTTTGAGAAACTAAGACTTCAGGTTGAATTCCAATTACTTTACCAAGAGGAATTGAAATAAAACCTCCACCAGCTAAACCGAATTTTGCATCAGCATCAAACTCTTCTCCTTCTGAATCATAAACATTCGAAAGATTCAATCCTCCTTTTACACCAAATGCCAACTTTTCTGAGAAATCTTTACCATCTTGTGCGATTACCATGTTTACCATTGGAAACATTACTGCGATCATTACTATTATTTTTTTCATCTTGTTTTTTTTTTAAAATTGTTATTGTTTGTATTTTTTTGACTTGTTATTACTTTACATTATTATTGGTTAAATCTTTAAATGCTTTTCCTAGTTCTTCCATATCCCGGTTGAATTCTTTTTTAAATTCAGACCAATTGTCTTTTCCAGATTCTTGAAATTCATCCATTTTCTTTTTCAAGTCAGAATTTTTTTGGTCTAATTCAAGTATTCTTTTATTGTAATCGTCTCGAGCTTCTTTTTTATCAAAATCAACTCTAGCTTTAAAATCAGCAATACTCTTTTGGTTTGCAGCTATTTTATCCAGATTTTCATTTTTGTAATCTTCAATTTCTGCGTAATATTCTTGTTCTGCTTCTGTTAATTTTTCATTAGCATCAATTACATTTTCTTGTTCATTTTTGACTTTGTCGGCAGCACTTGTGCAACTAGATAATATAGTGCATGTCGTAAGTGTTGTTAATGCCAGGGTAAGAATTGGATTTTTCATTTTTCTTGTTTTAATTAAATTTATAATTTCTCTAATTTGAGTTTTTGTAAACCGATATCTACACTACAAATATCCTCACCTTTAAGGCTTTATGTATTGTACAATTTTTACATATTGTTGCAACATTCACACTTTAATTTTGGTTAATGAAAATTAATATTCACAAAAAAACGCCACTCGAATTAAAGAATGGCGTTATAAACTTTTGACAGTTTTACTTCTTGATTATAAATTCAGTTCGTCGATTATCCTGATGCGCTTTAATGGAACATTCAGAAACAACATCATCCTCACATTTACAATCATTGATCAATTTGTTCTCACCATATCCTTTACCATAAATACGTTCTGGACTTGTGATTCTTGATTGGATGTAATCCACCGATGATTTCGCCCGATTTTCTGATAAAACCATATTGTACTCAGTTGTTCCTCTGCAATCCGTGTGCGATCCCAATTCAACCTCCATAGTTGAATAAACATTCATTATTTTCACAATTTTATCAAGTTCTTTAGCAGCATCTGGACGGATATTAAACTTATCAAAGTCGAAATAAATTGGTTTCAATTTAACTAGTTTAGCCAAATCCTTATCTACTACTAAATCTTCAGGCACAATCACAACTTCTTCTTCAACCTCATCTTGAAGAAGTGTCAAATTCGCTACAATTGTATCCTCAACGCCATAACTCGATGTTACTATAGAACCATCCAAATAATATTCTTTGGTTCCAGTTAACTCAAAGTTTTTATCTGTTACAACAGAAAATTGATAAGCTCCTAAATCATCTGCAAGTACATAAGCTAACAAAGTGTCCTGTTCATCCAATAAAGAGACAAAAGTTCCTGGTATTGCTTTTCCTTGTGTGTCTTTAGCGATTCCTACAATTATCTTATTGACAATTACTTTAGGTGCTATTTCAAACGCATATATATCATCATTTCCACTTCCATCTGTTCTATTTGATGATATGTATCCTTTACTGGATTTGTTATTAAAGATCTGCGCATAATCATCATATTGTGTATTTATAGGTGCTCCTGGATTGACGGTTAATCCCCAATCAGCTCCATTTAATGCGCAATTAAAAATATCTAACCCTCCTAATCCGAAATGCCCATTTGAAGCAAAAGATAAGGTTTGTTTCTCTTCTTCAAAGAATGGAAACATTTCATCTCCTTCTGTATTAATCAGAATTCCCAGATTCACTGGCGTTAACCATTCCCCATTTTCACTTAATATGGATTTATAAAGATCAGTCCCACCAAAACCACCAGGCATATCACTTGCAAAATACATTGTTTTCCCATCCAATGTTAGGAATGGATGTCCAACTGAATATGCTGTATTATTGTAAACAAAAGGAATAGCATCAGGCCATTTACCTTCTTTTAACTCACTTAAAAAGATTTGAAGTTCAACAATTTTGTCTTTGCTTTTATCTTTTTCATTGTTTCGTGTAAATGCCATTTTGGTACCTCCATTGCTAAAACTAGCAGGACCTTCGTGCATTTTGTCGTTCAAATCTTTGTTAAAAAACTCTGGATTTTTCAATTGACCATCTTCTACATCAGCTATATATAAATTCAAAAACGGTTGTCCATTCCAATTGTATCTTCTTTTG
>VFKM01000170.1 GCA_009885545.1 Flavobacteriales bacterium | reverse complement strand
GGCGGTATTACTACAAGTGGAGATATGCTTACTACAGGTAAATCTTCTACTTTCGGAAATAGCGCTAACGCTGCTATCCGTTTAGGATGGAGATTCTAATCTTAGGATAACCAAAATATTAAGAGGGAAGCATATTGCTTCCCTTTTTTTTGTTTAAAACATTCTGTATCTTCGTTCAATGTATCCAGATAAAAAAATCACAATTGCAATTGATGGCTATTCCTCTTGTGGGAAAAGTACGCTAGCCAAAGCTCTTGCTAAAAGACTTGGATATATTTTTATTGATAGCGGCGCAATGTATCGAGGTATAACTTTATATTGTATGCGGCATCAGCTGATTCTTGATGGAAAACCATTAATAGAAAAAATAGAAAAAATCTTACCTCAAATTAAACTTACCTTTATTTATAATTCTTCATCTGAAAAACATGATCTTTATTTAAATGATGAGGACGTTGAAGAATTAATACGAATGCCTGATGTAGCCTCTAATGTTTCTCCTATCGCAACAATCAAAAGTGTGCGCGAAAAATTGGTCGCAGAACAGCAAAAAATGGGCGAATATGGCGGAATTGTAATGGATGGTAGAGATATTGGTTCAATCGTTTTTCCGAATGCAGAATTGAAATTGTTTGTTACTGCTTCACCTGAAATCAGAGCAGAAAGAAGGTTAAAAGAACTTACGCAAAAAGGAATTGATACGACTTTTAAAATAGTACTTGCCAATTTATTAGAAAGAGATTTAATTGACTCTACAAGAAAAGAAAGTCCCCTTATTCAAACGAAAGATGCACTTTTTATTGACACCTCAAATCTTACCCAAGCTGCTCAACTTCAGCTTTCATTAAAATATGCAAATCAAGTATTAGAAAGTTATAGCGATAAAACTAATTGTTAATAATTAAACTAAACAAATTATTTTAAACAATTTTAGCTAGATTTGTGCTTTCTTTAAAAAATAAAAGATGAATTCTATAGGTAAAATCACTGAAGACTTAATTAATAAAAGCCCTTTTTTACGTGAAGCAATGACTGACGATTTAATCAATGTTTCAGCTTTAGCTCGAAAGCTAAAAAATGAAATCGAAGATATCGCAGGAAAGGAAGTGAATGAAGGAGCGATTGTTATGGCTATTAAACGAATGACTCCAGGATTATACCATCGATTAAATATTAAGATAACAAATGTAATGGGAGATCTTGGTGATTTCTTAGTTCGCAGTAATCTAGAAGATTTTACTTTTGAAAATTCGGAGGCATTAAAATCAAAACAAGCGACATTAATTGAAGAAGTCAACAAGGACAATGATTCATTTTTCACATTGTGTAAAGGAGTAACTGAAACGACTTTTATTGTGAGTTCTCAACATTCAGAAACTGTAAAACGTATTTTTAAAAGTGCTAAATTAAAATCACATACCAAAGATCTTGCATCAGTTACTGTTAAACTACCGTCAATAAATACTGAAATTTACGGTGTTTATTATTACATTCTTAAACATTTAGCGTGGGAAGGAATCAACATTATTGAGATAGTTTCGACTTCCAATGAATTTACTGTTGTTGTGAATCAAGACGATGTAGACAAAGCCTTTAAAATCTTAATGCAACTAAAAAGAGGGAAATAATTTAATCAATTGGCGTCAATTAATTCGCCAGTTCCATATTGATTAAATTTTATAAATGAAGGGATTCCTTTGTAATAAATATCACCGTCTAAATCAGTTTCACACTTGAATTTTGTGTTATTTACATTTACTTTAATGTAACCTTGTGTTTTAGAAACTACAGTTAAAGAATCTTTAGCTTTCATTCCATAAGTATCACAAAACCCGTTACTTTTCACAAGTAAATTGGCATAATTAACTGTTCCGTTAAAGGTGAAATCACCCCAGCCATGACTAACAGTTGCATAAACTACATCCGCATTAAAATTCAAAGTAACTGGACCCGCACCATCCCGAATTAAAAAAGTCATCCAGTTAAATTGTAAGGTATCTTTATTTGTTAGCGATTCTGTTCCCTCATAGTGAATATTTATCAATTCGATGAAATGAATTTCAGCTTTTACTTTTTTCTTATAAGACCTTAAAAAATGGCATTTATTTGTATTACTTAAATCTAATAGTCCGTCAGAAACATCAATATTTATAAAGTTCAGTAAATTTTTCCCACCTGATAAAACGACTTTTTCAATTGTATCTTGAACCAATACGTACTCTATATGTTCATGAAGAAATAATCGATTTATTTCAGGCGTTAAAATTTCAATAGTCAATTCGTCTCCTGCTGATTTTAAACAAGCGCGTTCTTCTGGTTTTGCACAGGAAAACAATAGCGTGCAGCTACAAATAAGATAAATCAATTTATTCATTTCGTGATTTATAATTAAATGTATAACCTATTCCCCATTCCGCATAATCGGCCCTTGCCCAATGTGATTTCAAAACAACCTGAGCGTTCAGTCCATTTTTAAAATAATACCTCATTCCAATTCTATGATAGAGAAAATCTTCCGGTTGGTATTTATCTTTCACATAAACTCCCATTCCCAAAACCAAATGAAATTGATCTAAAGGCAAAAGATAACCAGCATAAAAACCTAATTGAAGAATGTCCCATTGACTTTTTGAAATTTCACTATTATATTTCATTATTACTTGTTTGGAGATGATGTCAAATGCACCTTCAAATCCAACTTTCGGTTTACTAAACCATCTAAAATGAGTACTAATAGCATAGATAGGGTATTTTCTTTGTCCGGTTGGGAATAGCTCTTTCACAGATGCAATGGCAGTCACTCCTATCAACCACTTTTTGAATGGAACAACATTTGATTTTGGAATCGAATCGAACTGTGTTTTTCTAATTGTTCTGGAGTAGCCCAAAGATAAGTATGGAAGGTTGACCCCCAAATTAGGTACTTTTATTGCTGCATTGCTGAAATGAGTCATGTCAACGCCTAATGAAATTTTATTTCTATTAAACACGAAAGAACTCTTCAAACCTAAACAAATTAATGTGTTAAGATGGGTACTCATCGCAACATTTTTAGGATTCAATATTGGATCATATACCTTTGTCCCATAACCTAATCCACAACCCAATTTTCCAACAAGTTCAAAATGATTTGATTTTACAAAGGGGAATTCTATAAAACTATATGCTCCCCAAAAGGTTCCTAAAATTTCATTATTACCTACTGAACCACCAAATGCTGTCACTCCGACAATAGGATATCGACAGGCTTTATGCCACTGCTTTCGACCTTTCGTTTGAAAGAAAAGAGACAGTTCACTCGCATAAGCTTGACTATGAGGTAAATGTCCCATAACACCTCGATGCGCTGCCAAGAAGCCCATTTTCTGTCGATAATCAAGACCCCACTCTCTTTCAATTTGGGAAGTAGAGAAAAATGCAAAAAAAAGCATTGATATCAGAAGTATCTTTTTCATTGGTTAACAAAAATAAGCAAATGACTTAGACAAATAAAAAAAAATTACTTTTGATAAAAAAAGAATGGACGATAGATTAATTGCCTTTGAACGCTTGTTGAATATCATGGATGAATTGCGTGAAAAATGCCCATGGGATAAAAAACAAACATTTGAAACATTACGTCCTCTAACGATTGAAGAAACGTATGAATTAGCTGATGCTATAACAGATAACGATTTAGCATCTTTAAAAGGAGAAATAGGCGATTTGTTTTTGCACATGGTTTTTTACTGCAAGTTGGGTGAAGAACAAAAAGTATTTGATGTTACTTCAGTCTTGAATGCTATTTGTGAAAAATTAATTACTCGTCATCCTCATATATATGGAGATGTGGTTGTCAATTCTGAAGAAGAAGTCAAAGCTAACTGGGAAAAAATCAAATTAAAAGAGGGACGGAAATCAGTTTTAGAAGGTGTTCCCTCTTCACTTCCAGCTATGGTAAAAGCAAGTAGAATACAAGAAAAAGTAAAAGGAATTGGTTTTGAATGGGATAACAAAGAAGATGTTTGGGATAAAGTAAAAGAAGAATTAGAAGAGTTTTATCAAGAACAACAAAAAAACTCTGCAGAAATGGAGGAAGAATTTGGCGACGTGCTTTTTTCATTAATAAATTATGCACGATTTGTAAATATTAACCCAGAAAATGCATTGGCTAAAACAAATACGAAATTTATTAATCGATTTAAACTGATGGAAGAATTAATCCAAAAGGATCAAAAAGAAATTGAAAATATGAATCTTACGGAAATGGATATTTATTGGGACCTAGCAAAAAAAGCACTTCGGAAATAAAACCATTAACTAGATAATCAATACCATTTAAATAGTTTTGATGGCCCTCCTTCTTCAATTGCTTAGAATATATTATCTTCGAACTTCTAAATGAACTGTTAGCTTTATGAAATCAATCTATTTTCTCCTTTTTAATCTTTGTTTTGTTTTTGTATCTCACTCTCAAGAATATACTGTCCGTGGTTTTATTCGTGAAGAATCAAACGGTGAAGTTGTGGGTTTCCAAAAATTACGTCTTTTAAATAGTTCTGATAGTTCTTTTGTAGCAGGTGCTGTCACAGATGTTGAAGGATATTTTTCAATTCCAAAAATAAACAAAGGTTCATATATATTAAAAGTCGACAATTCTGCATATAAAAGTTATGTTCAAAATATTGAAATAACACAGCCGAAAGGGATTTTCGATGTAAATATTTCCTTCGAGAAAAAAGCGAGTATCAAAGAAATGGGGGAAGTTACGATTGTAGCTGAGTCAAACAATAAAAAAACCGAAGTCTTAATTTCTCAAATAAAGCTAGATAAAAAGGGATTAGAAAGAATACCAGGAATGGGAGCAGAAAATGACATTGTAGGTGCACTTTCTGTAACACCGGGGATTATAACTACTGGAGACCAGGGTGGGCAATTGTATGTTCGTGGTGGAACTCCAATTCAGAATAAAGTGCTATTGGATGGTATGACTATTTACAACCCTTTTCACTCAATTGGTTTTTTCTCTGTATTTGAAACTGAATTAGTTAAAAATGTGGATGTATATACTGGAGGATTTGATGCAAAATATGGCGGAAGAATTTCCTCAGTTATGGATATTTCATATCGAGATGGTAACCGTAAAGAATTTGGAGGAAAAGTATCTGTTTCTCCTTTTTTAGCGAAGTTAGTTCTTGAAGGTCCTATAGGGAGCAAAAGAGCCAGAGAAACTAATCCAAGTCCTGTTTCTTATATTTTATCTGCAAAACACAGTTTATTGGATTACACATCAAAATCTTTGTATCCATCAATAAATGAAGGTAATGGTTTGCCATTTAATTTCACGGATTTGTATGGTAAGGTCACAGTAAATAGTAAAGGTGGATCAAAATTCAGTTTTTTTGGGTTTCACAATCGAGATTCTGTTAATTACGTTGTTGCTGATTTGGACTGGAAAGCTTCTGGTGGAGGAATGAATTTTTTATTAGTCCCATCAAGTACTCCAATGATGATTAAAGGCCATATTAATGGTAGTACATATTCAACAACATTTTCAGAAATAGCAAAAGAACCTCGGACTAGTCAAATTGGTGGTTTCGATTTAGGCTTTGACTTTACACGATTTTTACGAAAAGAAAGTGAAGTAAATTATGGATTGAATTTTAATGGATTTAATAACTCATTTGTTACATATAATGAAGCAAAGCGTAAAATTGAAGCTACAAACTTTACCACTGAGATGGGAGTTTATTTTAATGTACGATTAGTTAGAAGTAGATGGGTTGTTCAGCCAAGTTTTAGAGCTCAAGTATATGCTTCACTGGGAACAGTTTCTCTTGAACCTAGACTTGGAGCTAAATTCAATGCAACCGAAAAATTAAGATTGAAAATTTCTGGTGGACGATTTTCACAAAACTTTACATCAGCTTCGTCTGACAAAGATATTGTGAACCTTTTTAATGGATTATTATCTGCTCCAAGCAATGTGCAATCGACCTTTGTAAATCAATATCAAAATGAAAAAGAAATTAAAAATGGTATTCAATATGCTTGGCACGCAATTTTTGGAGTTGAATACGATTTAGCGAAAGATTTAATGATAAACGTTGAAGGATATTACAAGTATTTCTCTCAATTAAGCAATATCAATCAAAATAAATTATATAATGATACGGATGAATTTTCAGAGATAGATGATATCTTCAAAAAAGATTTCATTATTGAAGATGGGATTTCTTGGGGGATAGATGTATTGATTAAATATAGTAAAGAGCGACTGTTTTTGTGGGGAGTTTATTCTTATGGTAAATCTACAAGATGGGACGGTTTTGCTTTCTATAATCCTGTTTTTGACAGAAGACATAACGTTAATTTAGTTGGTACGTATTTATTTGGTGATAAAAAGAATCTTGAACTAAGTATTAGATGGAACCTTGGTTCTGGATTGCCTTTTACACCAACTGCAGGATTTTATCAAGGTGAAACATTTAACAATGGTGTAACGACAGATATTACAACAACGAACCCACAAACTGTAACAACTCTTTTAGGTGATTTCAATAGTAATCGTCTTCCATATTATCACCGTTTGGATTTAACTGTAAAGAAACGATTTGCATTTAAAAATAAAGATGTATTGGAAATCATAGCTAGTATTACTAACGTTTATGATCGACATAATATCTTTTATGTTAACCGAGTGACTGGGCAAGAAATTTACCAATTCCCTATCTTACCTAGTTTAGGGGTGAGTTATAAGTTTTGAAACAAAGAATAAAGGAAAAAGGCAGAAGATAAAAGTAAATTGTTTTAACCAAATCACACTTTTTACTTTTTACTTTCTAAACTATTTCATCCAAGTGCTCAGCGCGCTTTTTTGAGAATTATTTGGTAATGGTAATTCTGTGATAGTATATTCTGAATAAAAATTTCTATTTACTTCTGGCAGTGTTAATTCCATCAATTTACCGGCTCGAATAATTGAAAGGTGCTTAGGCGAATGATCTACAAATAGTAGCCATTTTTCCAGTTCTCCTTGACACATAAAACTATTCACTGCGATAACTTCATCTCCAAGCATCATTCCACCAAGATCTGCAGGACCTCCCGGATACATAGCTGTAACGACGAAATTGTTGCCATTTTGTAATGCTTTGAATCCTAATCTACTTGCAGAATATGCTTTAGCTGGAACTTGATTCATTACCAACCCTAGATATTCAAAACTTTCAGTCAATATAGCCTCATACGGGTTCGTACCATGAACAAATTCTTTAAAAAAAGTTGTAAATGAAATTCCTGAAATGTTTTCAAGCTCATTTATATAATCTGCTTCAGACACACCTTTTCCATTCAAAGCATATTGAAAATACAAGCTTTTCATAACATCGTCAAGACTCGATTTATTATTGGTCGCACGCATTATCATTACGTCAGTTACAAAGGCTAATAAACAACCTTCGGTGTAAATTGAAACTTTTCGTCCTGGTGTTCCCGGAACATAGCCGTCTAACCACGTATCGAATGAAGAATCTCCTACTGAATAATTGAAACGCGCATGGTTGTCAAAATGCTTTTGCAATTGGACATTCATTTCTAATAAATAATTAGGCAAATCAAAAAATGAGCTTTTTAATAAAAACAAATCTCCCATATAGGTTGTCACACCTTCGCAGATGTAGCCCAATCGCGAATAGTTCTCTTTTGCGAAGTCATATGGAAACATTTCTATTGGTCGAATCGCTTTCACATTCCATGTATGGTATAATTCATGGGAGGAAACACCCATTAATTCTTTATATAATGGTCCGAAAAGATCGTATGTTGGCCCAAGTGTAATAACAGTTGATTTACAATGTTCAACACCGTGATAAGCCTTAATAGGAAGTATTTGGAAAAGAAAATGATATTCACTTACTGGAAATTCAGAAAACTTTTCAATTTGTTTATCTGAAAAAGCTTTAAAATCCTTCTTGATTCGATCCCAATCGACTTCAACTGCGCCATTAAACCATAGATGAAACAATGTTTCTCCAGAAGTGTATTCGTCGTGCTGCAGATTTTCAGAACAAATGAAAGGTGAATCTGCTAGCTCATCAAAATTTTCTGCGAGCAATACATCTCCTTTTCTAGTCATTGAACTTGCAACTTTCCAATTTGTAGGGATATTCAATGCCAAAGCAGTTGGTTGATCTGCGTGAGATTCCACATAAATACAGCAATTTACCGGATTTACATATAATTGGTCTTTTGAAAGAAATGTTGATCCTGCGTTTAAATCAAATGCATAATAACTGTATTCAACACGAATAGATTTGGTTTCCTTCGTATCGATTTGCCATGCGTCTTTAGAAATTTTAGGTGCTTCAATTCGTTTATTTTGATCATTATAAACTTTGAACCCTTTTACATTTTTAGCAAAATTCCCCAATTCATATCTTCCAGGTCTCCAACTTGGTAAACGAATAATTGTTGTGTCACCTATTCCTTCAAATGTTGCTTTGATTTGAATGTATTGCTGATTCGGGTTTTCAATGTTGAAAGAATAATTTACCATGGTGTTTGATTCAAAGATTATTTGGTGACAAAATTACGAATCATTATTCAAATTGAAACACATAGAAACATAGAACACATAGGCCTGAATTTATAAATATCTAAGAGTATTTTCTAAATCACGAACACCTAATCCCAAATTAAAAATTAACCACATAGAAACATAGAACACATAGGCCTGAATTTATAAATATCTACGAGTATTTTCTAAATCACGAATACCTGTTTCCAAAAGATAAATCTAAATTGAAACACATAGGCACATAGAACACATAGGACTGAATTAATAAAAATCTTCAATTCTTTTTTAAATCACGATCAAACTATGTTCCCTATGTGCCACTTCGATAAACTCAGTGCACCGCTATGTGGTTTAAAATCACAAATATTGAAAGTGCATCAACTAATAGTTCTTTTTGGTTAAGAAATTCTTCTCACATCGCAACATAAGTTCACTATGTGCATATGTGGTTTAAAAATGAGTTAATAGTTATGAAGCATAATCTGGAATACAAATCACATTATCATGCTGTGGCAGCTCATCATTCGATTTAATTTCAATTAATTTGGATTTGCGTTCCTTCCCACCTTTTAATTTGTAAAAACGGTAATTGCCCAGTGATTTAATTATTTCCAAGAGTTGTGCTCCTGAATCATGCACATTTTCTCTCATTTCAGAAAATTCAACAATAAGAATAGGTAGGAATTTCTTGATCGTTTCACATGCACCTTTTAAAACTTCCAATTCAAAACCTTCCACATCAATTTTAATCATTTTTGGATGAAAGTGTGTTGAAAGAACAGAATCTAAACGATGAATTTCAATATCAAAAGCAACTGAATCTTCTGTTTTTACAATTAAAGAAGCTCCTCCTCTATTGATTTGCCAATTGTCGTATATTTTTGTTTTGCCTTCTTCAGAGCCCAATGCATATTGACAAACTTGAATATTCATCAATTGATTTAATTCGATATTCTCCTTTAATAATTCAGCTGTTTTTGGATGAGCTTCAAACGCTACAACTTGACCTTCGTTTCCAACACATTTCGACGCGAAAATTGACATTAGTCCAATATTAGCACCAACATCTATAAAACAATCTCCTTTTTTTAAATTAGACTGAAGAAAGCACAAAATTCCTTTTTCGTAAGTACCCGTTTCGTGCAAGCTTAATTCAACACCAGTATCAATAGATGGATTGATACGCAATAAAAAATCATGATTCGTTTTCAGGATATAAGATTCGGTTGTTTTAGGATCAGAAAGTAACCATTTTGGTAGTAAAATAGATAATTTCCGAAAGCCTTTTACGTCAATATCTCTAACAGAACTAATCAGCCGGTGACGAAAAGGGAAACTCTTATAATTCACGAAAAATTGAATTTATTAAGCGTAAAGTTCGTTTTGCAATTCAGATATTTTTGCATCAGCTAAATAATCATCGTAGGGCATCATCTTATCAATAATACCATTTGGAGTGATTTCGATAATACGATTTGCTACTGTATTTACCAATTCGTGGTCATGAGAAGTAAACATCATCGTTCCTTGATATTCTTTCATTCCGTTATTCAAGGCAGTAATCGATTCAAGATCCAAGTGATTTGTCGGTTCATCCATCAATAATAAATTTGCTTTTGCAAACATCATTTTAGATAACATACAACGTACTTTTTCTCCTCCAGACAAAACATTTGCAGTTTTCAATGCTTCTTCACCCGTAAATAACATTCTACCCAGGAACGTTCTTAAGTTTACTTCTTCACGTTCTTCATCTGTATTCGCGAATTGACGCAACCAAACAATTAAAGGAATTTTATCCACGAAATAAGAATGATTGTCATTTGGCAAATAAGCTGTATTGATCGTCGTCCCAAAAGTAAGTTCACCTTTGTCAGGCTTCATATTACCACTTAAAATCTCAAAAAACGCTGTTAAAGCAACTGAGTTTTTAGAAATGAAAGCAATTTTATCCCCTTTATTGATAATTAAATTAACATTATTGAAAAGGAATTTTCCTTCCGCTGATTGTGTTAATCCATCAATAGTTAAAATCTGATTTCCTGCTTCGCGTTCTTGATGAAACGTAATTCCAGGATATTTTCTACTTGAAGGTTGGATGTCTTCAATGTTCAAATTATCCAACATTTTTCTTCTGCTTGTAGCCTGCTTAGATTTTGAAGCATTAGCTGAGAATCGAGAAATGAAATCTTGTAATTCCTTTTTCTTTTCTTCCGCCTTTTTATTCTTATCAGAACGTTGACGAGTAGCTAATTGCGAAGATTGATACCAGAACGAATAATTTCCAGTAAACATATTCAATTTATTGTAGTCTATATCGCAGATGTGTGTACAAACAGTATCTAAAAAGTGACGGTCATGCGATACAACAATCACTGTATTTTTAAAATCTAACAAGAAATCTTCCAACCAACCAATTGTTTTTAAGTCAAGGTCATTGGTAGGCTCATCCAATACTAAAACGTCTGGATTTCCAAAAATTGCTTGTGCTAGAAGAACACGTACTTTCAAATCATTTGAAAGGTCTTCCATTTTCAAGTAATGCTTTGCTTCTTCAATCCCTAGATTACTCAATAATGAGGCAGCATCAGTCTCTGCATTCCAACCTTCTAAATCGGCAAATTCTCCTTCTAATTCAGCGGTTTTCATTCCATCCTCGTCAGAAAAATCAGGTTTAGCATACAAAGCATCTTTTTCAACCATTATTTCAAACAGGCGTTTATGGCCCATAATAACAGTTTGCAAAACTTCAAACTCATCAAACTCAAAGTGGTTTTGCTTTAAAACAGCAAGGCGTTTACCAGGCTCTAACTCTACTCTACCAGTTGTTGGATCTTGTTCGCCGGTAAGTATTTTTAAAAAAGTTGACTTTCCTGCACCATTTGCACCAATCACACCGTAACAGTTTCCTGTAACGAACTTTACGTTCACTTCATCAAATAGAATACGCTTACCAAATTGTAGCGATAAATTGTTTACTGAAATCATAATTCACTCGAAATTTGGCGCAAAGATACGGAACTAAATTGATAATTTTAAAATGACAATTATCAATTAATTAAGCCACTTTAAGTTTCTAGAATACATCAAGATGAAAATGCCTGATATTACTAAATTAAAAATTACAACAAAAGAAGGAATATCGGCTGGAGATACAAAAATGTATAATTGGGCTATTGAAAGTAGAGAATAAATTATATAAAGATGAAACCCTAATTTGTGTCCCTGCATCATTTTAATTACACCAAATAATCCAATAATAATTACAACGAGAGACACTAATCCATTGGTGTAAAAATGATTGTTTATTGAAACTGACATTCTACCAATTTGCTCAATCATTACTGCAAAACCTTCCATATCTAGAGAACGCATTTCGTCAGTTGACTTTGTTATTTGCACAGCTGATTCCATCAATTGTTCTTCGTTCATTGGGCCTTCAGCTATTCCTAATATTCCAAATAAAAAAGAAAATCCAATAAAAATAAAACTAAGAATACAAATAACCGTCAAATATGTTGGACGTGGTCCTCTACCACTAGGTTGAACGTCAAAAGATTCAATAGTTTCCATGTTATTTCATTTTGTTTTTTGCAAACTTAACGCTTTCAGCAATTAAAGGATGTAAATACTCGTCATTATTAACAAATCTTACCTTTTGACGAAAATCTACAACTGTCTGTTCTATGATTGTTGAAGATTTCAAAGGTCGTCTGAATTCAAATGCTTGAGCAGCGTTTAAAATTTCTATTCCTTGGATGGTAAAACAATTTTCTACAACACGCAATAGTTTCGTTGCTGCATTTGCTCCCATCGAGACGTGATCTTCTTGACCGTTACTCGAATCAATTGTATCGACTGACGCTGGTGTGCACAATTGTTTGTTTTGACTCACCACCGAAGCACAAGCATATTGGGGAATCATAAATCCTGAGTTTAATCCTGGATTTGCCACTAAAAAAGCAGGAAGACCTCTTGTTCCTGATATTAATTTATAGATTCTTCTTTCTGAAATACTTCCCATTTCAGCTAAAGCAATTGCTAAAAAATCCATTGTAATTGCTAAAGGTTGTCCATGAAAATTTCCCGCAGAAACGATATCATCTTCATCTGGAAAAATTGTTGGATTATCTGTCACTGCGTTTACTTCTCTTTCAATAATCGTGGATGCATAATCCAACGCATCTTTTGACGCACCGTGTACTTGCGGAATACAACGAAAAGAATATGGATCTTGAACATGCGCTTTTTCTTGGACGATAATTTCACTTCCAGCTAGTAAATCACGGAAGATTTTTGCCACTTCAATTTGACCTTGTTGATTCCTAATTTCATTCACATTCGCTTGAAATGGATTCAAACGTCCATCATAACCTTCTAATGATATTGCAGCAATTGTATTCCATTGACTCCACAATTGATTTCCTTTTGAAACGCAATAGGACGCATACGAACTCATAAATTGCGTACCATTCAACAATGCCAAACCTTCTTTTGATTGCAAAACAATTGGTTGAAGGCTCATTGCTTTTAGTACGTCCGCTGATACATGTTTTTTTCCTTGGAAATAAACTTCACCTTCACCAATCAATGGCAAAGACAAATGCGCTAAAGGAGCCAAATCACCAGATGCGCCTAAACTTCCTTGTTGGTATACAACGGGTATGATGTTATGATTGAAAAAATAAATCAATCGTTCAACAGTTGCAACTTGAACTCCTGAATGTCCGTGAGAAAGTCCTAACACTTTCAAAAAAAGCATGCGTTTAACAATTTCTTGAGGTACTTCATCTCCAGTTCCACAGGCATGAGACAATACCAAATTTGTTTGTAATTGTTCTAAATCCTTTGTGTCAATTGCGGTATTACAAAGTGACCCAAAACCAGTATTTATGCCATATATAAGTTTGTCGTGACGCTGAATCTTTTCATCCAAATACGTTCTGCATTTTTGGATCAGGCTTCGCGCATTATCGCCTAATTCAAGAGTTACATGATTTTCAAGAATTTCATCAATTTGATTGAGAGAAATCCATTCGTTATTTATGATGTAGTTTTTCATTTTTAATTCTTTAACTTGAAAATCAATTCATCTATACTCATTTCTTCCTGATCGCCAGTTTCCATGTTTTTCAATTGAATTAATTTTTGATTTATTTCATTTTCACCCACCAAAGCAACGTATTGCACATTCCTGTCATTGGCATATTTCATTTGCTTTTGCATTTTCGCCGTTGATGGATATAGCTCACAATCAATATCATTTGCGCGAACTTCATGAACCAATTTCATGCAATGAGCTTGTTCTTTTTCTCCAAAATTCACGAATAACAAGGTTAAGCCTTGATCTGTTTCTTTTGGAAACAAGTCCAATTCTGTGATAACGTCATAAATTCTATCTGCTCCGAAAGAGATTCCAACTCCAGACATTCCTGGCATTCCAAACAAACCTGTCAAATCATCATACCTTCCTCCTCCACAAATACTGCCCATTTTCACACCGTTTGCTTTGACTTCGAAAATTGCTCCAGTGTAATAATTTAATCCTCTTGCTAGTGTAATGTCGAATTCAATTTCTGCTCGTTGAAGTCCTAATCGTTCGACATTATCAAAGACAAATTGTAATTCTTCCAAACCTTTTAAGCCAATTTCACTTTTTGCTAAAAAAGCACTCATTTTGGTCATTTTCTCTGAATTTGAGCCAGAAAAAGAGAATAATGGTTGAATTTTATCAATTGCTGATTCAGAGATTCCTTTATCTCGTAATTCTTTTACAACACCTTCTTCTCCAATTTTATCCAATTTATCAATTGCAACAGTAATGTCGGTGATTCGAGCTGTTTCACCACTCACTTCAGCTATTCCAGAAAGAATTTTACGGTTATTCACTTTGATAGTAAAACTAGGTAATTGCAAATTCGTTAAAACTTCATCTATCATGAACGTGAAATCAACTTCATTCACTAAAGAATCACTTCCTACAACATCAGCGTCACACTGAAAAAACTCTTGATATCTTCCATGTTGCGGTCTGTCTGCTCTCCAAACTGGTTGAATTTGATAACGCTTAAATGGAAAAGATAATTCGTTCTGATGTTGTACTACAAATCGTGCAAAAGGAACTGTTAAGTCGTATCGTAAGGCTTTTTCAGAAAGAGAATTAGCAAAACGAGGTAAATTATCTTGCGCTAAGGCATCTAAATCTGCTTTACGGACTTTTTCTCCGGAATTTAAAATTCTAAAAATCAATCGATCACCTTCCTCACCATATTTCCCCATCAAGGTTGAAGACAATTCGAAAGAAGGTGTCTCAATCGGAGCAAAACCATATTTTCTAAATGATTTTTTGATTGTATCGAAAATGTATGTTCTTCTAGCTACTTCTTTTGGAAGAAAATCACGTGTTCCTTTAGGAATTGAAGGTTTTTGAGCCATTGTAAAATTGAATTTGGGCAAAGATAGATAAAAGATGAAATTAACGGATAGTTTATAGTTTAGAACTGATAGTTTATAAGGTATTGTTGAAAGTTTTCAGTTATAAACTATGAACTTACAACTCAGTTTTCCCGAGCCATCTCAATACATTATCGCTCCACATAGCATCTGATTCTAGTTGTGTGATTATATTCGATTCAACAGCAAAATCAATTACACGTCCTGGATATGAATTGGCAACTCCTTCCATTTCTCCTAAAGGGTATGGATCATCTAATCCGGCAATAATTTGTGATGCACCAGCTCTTGTTTTTATTAATTGCAACGTATATGAATCGTGCACCAAAGAATCGAAGAATAAATTTGGATGACCTAATGCTTCACGAGGATTTGTTGTTCCTTCAAATAAGTCTGGTCTGCCATCAAATCCTTGTAATCTCCGTCCATAATTTGCTTGTCCCAACATACAACCATGTGCGAAGCAGGTTCTTACATTTGGAAATTTCTCTAAAAGATTGTTAAGCGTGAATAAATGCAAGGTATCAGCTGTCTGCGCCATCATCCACACCAAGTGAAAACGCCAATAAATATCTTTTAATTTCACCATTTTTTCAGCATCGTACGGATGAATTTCAACAGCCAAATTATAGTGGTTCGCTAACTCATAAATGGGAAAAACACTTTCGTCAGCAATTGATAGCCATTCTCCTTCTTTGTTCAAGAAATGAGTAGGCAAACAAAGTAAGCTAAGTTTTGATTCAGTAACACACCTTTCAATTTCTTTAAGTGCGTCTTCCATGTAAAGCGGTTGCACTACAAAACCACATGTAAATTTATCTGGTCTTCTTTGCTGAACACTTGCATTAAAATCGTTCTGCCATCGAATTGCATCGTGTGCATCTTGCCTTTCCCAACCATTGCAATAAACTTGAGAAAGATTTAACATTACTCCATGATCGATATCATATTTCGACATCCATTCTAATTTCTCATCAAAGAAAAAACTAGGATCTGTTATTGGTCGCGCCCAATCATCTTGGCGCATAAATTTTTTATCCTCATCAATCCAAAACAACTTCTTATCCTTCATGAACTTTGGAATTTCACTTGGTTCAGGAAGAATATGACCGTGTCCGTTGATTTTGAGTTTTTTCATTGTTAGACACTTTGTATTTTAAATATATTGCTTCCAAAAATAAAGATTATTTTTCAAGCCTTTTAAATAAAATGACTATTCCTTATTGTATTCGACTAGTACGGATCAAATTGGTCAGGTACGCTGTAGAATTTAATATGTGAATTTATAAATCAATAAGCTCTCCCAGTTCAACATTTAGTGCTATTGATATTTTTTTCAACATTAAAATACCCGGATTTACTTGACCTTTTTCAATTCTTCTAATAGCTGCTTCTCCAGTATTAATTTCAAAAGCTAATTGAACTTTAGAAAGATTTTGTTCCTCTCTAATTTTTGTAATTCGTTGACCTAGCTTTTCCAAGAAAATTTTTTCTTCAGAATCCACGAATACAAATTTCATTGGATTCAAAAATCAAATCGCACAAATATGTGCGCCTTGCTCAGTTTTCACTATCTTAACTGTCTCAAACCGAAACTAAGACTATTTCGCCGATGTAAAATCTAACTAACCCAATCGTTTTTTCGTCTATAAGTTGTAGCTTTAAAACACGTTTTGTTTATCAGTGTATAAACCTTGTACGAAAACAAGAGAAATTAATTTTAAAACCAATATTATCAATTGAATAAACCTGTCTTTATTATAATTATACAATTATTTTGCTTTAATCTAAAGGCGCAAAACCTAGTGCTTAATCCAAGTTTTGAAGAATACTATTCCTGTCCTGTAACTAACGATTTAAATAATGGACAACTAGAATTAGCAAAAGGTTGGTGGAAGCCAACTTGGGGCACTAGTGATTACTTTAATCAATGTAACGATGGAATTGTTGACGTTCCTAATAATTTTTGGGGATATCAAGAAGCATATCATGGAGATGGATACGTTGGAATAGTTCCTGCTGAATGGTATTCTTTAACGAATGAATATTTCAGCTTTGAATACGTCCAAACTAAACTTGAACAGACGTTGAAACCTTGCACAAGGTACCATTTTGAAATGAAAGTTTCTTTGGCAAATTATTCCAAATATAGCTTTACAAAATTGGGAGCTCTTTTCACAAAAAATATTTTATCAATTAATAAGGTCGAAGCGATTGTTCAAAAACCTCAATTTATAAATTCTAGCGGTATTTTGAACGACACATTGAATTGGATGACTGTGGGGGGGGATTTTACCGTCAATGGAGGTGAAAAATATTTGTGTATTGGATTTTTCTTTAATTCAGTAATTAATGACACTCTTTTTTTTCAAGAAACAACGGCATTTCCAGATTTTGGATATGGTTATTATTTTATTGATAGTGTTTCTGTAGTTGAATTAGATATTATCGAAGGATGTGATTATGCAATCCCAAATATTTTCACGCCTAATAATGATGGGAGTAATGATATTTGGGAATTTAATTCTTCAACTGAAAGTCATCTAGAGATATTTAATAGATGGGGTAATTCGGTTTATTTGGGTGATGGAGGTGCTTTCGTTTGGGATGGAAGCAATTGTTCAGATGGCGTTTATTTTTACAATTTCTTTTCTGAAAAGTATAATAAAACAGGCTATATTCATTTGGTAAGATAACACTTACTTCAATATGAAAAAAAAAATATTAATTGGGTTTTGCCTAATGACTTTTGGTCATATCAAGGCTCAGCAAGTGCCAACAATAAATTCTCCGACCAATGCAGGACAAACCAGCAATGAATTTTGGTCGAGAGCAGGGAATAATGGGAATGGAAATAATATTTTCGGTACAAAATTTAATTCACCGATCTATACGGTATCAGGAAATGGTTTTGGTGCGGGGAATACGTATCGCATGAAAGTCAATTCAATTTTTTCCCCTGGAGCTCAATATCCTATTAATGGTTTTAATGGTTTTTCAGGTATAAACACAACCGGTTATATTTTAATGGGTAACAACACAACAACTGGTGGTCAATCTATTTATCAAAATAAAGGCGCATTTTCTTTGTTGCATCTGAATGGAAATGATGGTTTGTTTGTGCAAGAATTTGGTTTTCGCCCATGGATGAAAACAGGAATTACGTTTACAGACAACCAAGATCTATCTTATTTTGGTATAAGAAAAGTAGAACCTAATAGTTTTGATGTTACTGAAACTACCATCTCATGGTCAGATAATGTTGGTTCAGGTTTTGGCCCCCGATGATATGGTGTTTCGTTTTACGGGTGGAGCCATTAGTAATGGTGCTAGTACAATTTCATCTAATTTAAATACTACAAATGACCTTGATGGGTTGCACGTTGCAAGATATACTGGAGAAGGTATGATGGGTCTAGGAAATACATTTGGAATAAATGCATCCAATACTCCTGGTTCTTTATACAATAGACCTCGTTCACATTTTCACATGAGTCAGCAATTTTTAGGCGGTCCTGCAAACGAATTATGGGGCTTTGAACAAATTACTTACAGAAGGCCAGATTTAGCCACAAATGACATAATTGGACAAGGTGAATTAGAAACCGATGGATTACGTTTTGGAATTGATAATGATATTTTCAGTACTGGAATTTATCAACATTTAGATGGTTATTTACGTTGGCAAGAAGCTTCAAGTTTTGTTATTCAAACGGAAGACAATACAGTAGCAAATATCCAATCCAATGAACGTATGCGTATAACCTCAGTTGGTGCTTTGGCATTAAATTTTCCTGTAACAACTTATATTGGATTAACTACTCCTGAACCAGTTACGCGGGTTGGAGTAAGTCACAATGGGTCAACTGGTTTAACAAGACCAATGAGTTTGATGCATTTAGGTTATAACATTGGGGGTACATTTGGTCCATTAACGCTTCAACAAGGTTGGAGATCATGGATGGATTTGGGAATGTTGGTTTCAAATAGTACAGATAATATTTGGATTGGATTAAAACCACGAGTTGGAGCTGCAACGTCAACAAACAATGAAATGGACGCCGTAATTTCTTGGGGAAATGATGCTGAAGGTGCAGCAGTGAATGCAGGTATTGATGTAATGAGTTTTATCTACACTGCCGACCCAATTTCTAATCTGGATTCTTCTGTAGCAGTTACTCAAAATGGATTAGAGATTGCTCGAATGTATCCTGGAAAAGATTCAACATTTACCTATTTACTAAATAACCCAACAAATTTTTATGGCCGTTTAGGGGTTGGAGATTTTACAGCAACAGGTGTAAATCAACAACCAACTCATAAATTGGATGTTATTGGAAATGGACGTTTTAGATATTTACCAGATTCGCTATATATGGCAGATTCAACAGTTAATAAAATTGTCATGGTTGATTCAATGGGAGTTTTGAGATGGGCATCATTTGTACCTTCAACTTTCGGAGCATCGTGTTCGGACACTGTAAACGGAAAATTACTTTTTGATACAAAAGTAGACTTGAATAATGAAAATCTATACTTTACAAAGAATGATTCAATTGGAAGAAATAGGGTTGGAATTGGGTTTAATTGTGGAGACAGTTTAATCGCCAAATTAAACGTTTTCTCAGATAGAGAACGAATTAACAGTTACCATTATACAAATGATGCATTTAATATTGATGTAACAAATCAACAGTTAGGAGTATATTCCCTTGTTGATTCTTTAATGTCCGATGAATCCTTTTCTGTAAAAGGTGAAATTATACAATATGACAACACACAAAGAAACAAAGCTGTTGGAGTACAAGGAATTGTTACTTCAAAAAATGTGAAAAATTCCATAGGCGTGGAAGGTGTTTCCAATAATGGTGGTTATGGTGGATGGTTCTCAAGCATAGGTGGACCTAATGGCAATTCAACTAATGGAGTTCGTGTTGAAGCTACAAATTCTATGAGCTCAAACACAGGGATCTACACTTTTGCTTCTGGAAGCGGTATTGCTGGAAGTAATATTGGGACTTATTCAAATGCTGTAGGTAGTAATGTAACAAATGACAATTTTGGGACGATAAGCTTGGCTTCAGGTTCGAATAATGCCAATTTTGGAGTTTTTGGTGAAGCATCTGGTGGCACTTTCAATGCTGGAATTTTTGGTCGAGCTGCAGTACTTCCCAACTATTATGCTGGGTACTTTCAAGGAGATGTTTTTGTAAGCGGTGCTTTCACGAATCCATCTGATCAAAACTTAAAGGAAAATATTGAAACTTTAATAGATTCAGATTCAATTTTGAATTTACTTAATCCGGTTTCTTTTGATTTTAAAGTAGATGATTATCCAGCGCTTAATTTACAAACTGGAAGACAATTTGGACTAATAGCACAAGAAGCTGAATTGATCCTACCTGAAATAGTTATGGAAACCACCAGTCCTGCTTTATATGACTCATTAGGTAATATAACATCGGCTTCTGAGACTTTTAAAACAATCGATTACACTAAATTAATTCCTCTGTTAATTAAAGGTCATCAGACACAAGACATAACAATTGAATCACAAGGAGCATTAATTGATTCACTTATGAACATTAATAACACTGCCACAAACTATAACGACAGCCTCGAACAAGTGGTTTCTGACCTTAACGACAGATTAACACAACTTGAAAATTGTCTTTCAGGGATTTTGCCAATCTTGTGTCAAATGAATAATTCATATATTCAACCGACACAGGAAATTGTTCAAGAACAGTTGAGAGCTGCTATCAAAGTGAATCTTTCGGACCGTAATTCAATTGTTTTGAATCAAAATGTTCCGAATCCTTTTGCAGAATCAACGATTATCACGTTCACGATTCCAGCAACGGTTCAAAAAGCACAGATTCATTTTTATGATGGACAAGGAAAATTGATTAATTCAGTTGATATTGTTGAACGTGGAAACGGACAATTAAATGTTTTTGCTAATGATTTAAGCTCTGGATTTTATACGTATTCTCTTGTCGCTGATGGTCAAATCGTTTCAACAAAACGTATGGTTAAAGAGTAAAGTTTACTACAGAAAATATTCCTCGATGTTTTTGCATCGAGGGATTATTTTATGTCTTTAGAAAATTATATTTCTTCAAAAAAACGGTCTCATGACTGAGACCGTTTCAATGTTTACTATAGATAATTATTTTGTTAAAATCAATCTATGCACTGTGTATGTAGCTCCCGTTGAAATATCAAGAGAGTATACTCCTTGAGCATAATTGGTCATATCAATATTCAATTCATTTGCATTTAGTTTATTTTCAACGATCTCAACAAGTCTTCCCGTTGCATCATGAATTAAAACTGAAATTACAGACTCGCCAGTTGTTATAATTGAAAATTTACCTGATGATGGATTAGGATAAATAACGAGTGTGTTTGCTTCTAAATCATCAATCCCTAAACATCCAACGGTAATTGGTTGTTGATTCGAACCAGCACAACCATTTACATCCACAAAAGAATAATCAATTGTGAATGTTCCATATCCAGAAACGCTAGCATCAAACTGATTAGCATTTACTCCAGTACCGGTGTATGTTCCACCAACAGGCAAACCTCCAGTAAGAGCAAAGATCGGGGTGTTAATACACACGTCGCTAAGTGGAGCAAATGTCACATTTGGATTGCTTAAAGGATTTGCAACAATAGTTCCAACTGCACTTGTACAACCACTAATTGTTTGAGAAACAAAGTATGTTCCTGAAGTTGAAACTGAAATCGTTGGAGTTGTTTCACTCGTTGACCACATTAAAGAACCTGTGGCAGTTGTAGACAAAATAGAAGATCCACAATTGTCTATTACGGTAACAATTGGTGTTGACGGAATCCCTAAAGGAGCCGCTGTAACTGATGCAGTAGCACTTACACATGTTCCTTGCGTTTCAACCACAGTATAAATTCCTGGTGAAGTCACAATAATTGAAAGCGTTGTTTCACCTGTAGACCATAGAACATTTCCTGATGCTGATGCGGTTAAAATTGAACTACCACAGTTGTTCGCAACAGATGTATTCGGTGCCGGTAATGTTGAACCCATTGTAACCGTTTGTGATGCCAAAAGACTTGTACATCCATTTACCGTTTGACTCAAAGTATAAGTTCCTCCAACCGTTACAGTAATTGATGCCGTTGTTGCCCCTGTCGACCATAATAAATTCGATCCAGTAGAACTCAAGGTTGCACTATTACAACCCATAACCACATTAATAAGTGGAATTGAAGGAATCGAAATAGGATTTGCTGTTACTGAAGAACTTGAACTAACACATGTTCCATTTGACTGAGTGACCGTATAACTTGCTGCAGAAGTCACTGAAATTGACGAAGTAGTTTCGCTGGTTGACCACAATAAATTAGATCCTGAAGCTGTAAGGATTGAACTACCGCATCCGTTCACGACAGAAGTAACTGGTGCTGTCGGAACAACTAAAGGTGCGGCTGTAATAGTAGATGGAGCACTTGTACAACCAGATATAGACTGTGTGACAGTATATATTCCAGCACTTGTAACTGTAATTGAATTTGTAGTTGCACCTGTCGACCATAGCAAATTGGATCCAACAGCAGTTATTACTGAATTACCACAATTATTTAATATAGTCATACTAGGACTTGCTGGAGCTGAAACATCTGTTAAGGAGGAACTAAGATTATTCGAAGGACATCCATTATTATATGATATCGAATATGCACCAGCTAACAATCCAGAAATGGTATATGGCCATGAGCTATTAGAAATTGAACCTGGCGACGGCCCTGTCCAAGTAATTACTCCAGTACCTGAACCACTTATTACAATTGAACCATCATTTACTCCACACGCTGAAGGGTTTGTTAAAGTTCCTAAAGCAATAACAGGAGAAATCAAAGGACTTGCGATGCCGGTTGCTGGTAAACTTGTACACGAACCAACAGTTTGAGTAACTGTATAAGTTCCACTTGATGTAACTGTAATAGAAGCTGTAGTTGCTGATGTAGACCAAAGTAAATTGGAGCCACTAGCAGTTAAAACTGAATTGCCACAATTATTTGTGACGACAACTGTTGGAGCTGATGGAACCAATAAAGGATTAGCACTTATTGTTGCTGGAAGACTTGTACAACTTCCATTATTCTGTGTAACAGTATATGTCCCTGCGGTAGTCACTGTTGTAGGCGAAGTTGTCGCACCATTTGACCAAAGCAAGTTTGAACCTGTAGCTGTCAGAGTTGAATTTCCACAATTATCTGTTGCTGAAACTACTGGAACAGATGGGACAATCAAAGGGGCTGCAGTTACAGATGAAGAAACACTTGTACACCCTCCCACAGTTTGTGTAACTGTATATAATCCTCCAGTCGTTACTGTTATTGGCGAAACAGTTTGAGTATTTGACCATAGTAAATTAGTTCCTGTTGCTGAAAGGATTGAACTACCACAACCATTTACAACAGATGCAACTGGTGCAGTCGGAATTGGATTGGGAGTTAAGGAAATTTGGGAACAGCTTGTAGTTGCCTCATTAAGGCATCCTACACCATCCTCACCTCTAACGAAATATGTTAAAGTTGAAGCAGATGGAATTGCAAAACTAGAAGTTGCTGTGGTTCCAACTAAAGTTCCTCCACAAGAACCAGAATATACATACCATGCTGTTGCATTGTTCAAATTACCCGTTATATTCAAACTTGTAGATTGGCCTGCACAAACAGTCGCAGGTGTAAA
This sequence comes from Flavobacteriales bacterium, assembly GCA_009885545.1. GTDB lineage: Bacteria > Bacteroidota > Bacteroidia > Flavobacteriales_D > Crocinitomicaceae > M0103. The sequence goes on along the minus strand of VFKM01000170.1, from coordinate 6,957 downwards.
ACTTAAAATTGGTAATGAAGCTGCTATACATCCACTTGGTGGGTTCACACAAATTTCAAGAGACCATCCTTGTAAAACACCTCCTTGAGTGTTCTGTGCATCACTAACGGTTAATGTCCAAACACCAGCAGCGTCTAATCCATTGAAAGCTGTTAGGGTAGCAAAAGACTGATATGCATTTCCATCGATCGGTGGACATGGTATAGCAGAATATAGTGCACCAGCATTGTCGAAATTGATGTCAAAATTATCCTGTACGTTACAAACTTGATTCATTAATGTAACAGTTACACCAGTTGGACCAGTTAATGTAATAACAAGGTCTGAAATTCGAGTATGTGTCCCAAAAAGATTTAAAACATTTACGTCATTGATAGTTCCACCAGCAGGAACTGTAATCGTAGATGTAATCGTAGGCGTTCCGGATGATGAAATTGTAATAGGGACATTAGTCGAGGTATAAATCGAACAACCATTAATTGTATACATAAATGGTGTTGAATAGCTCGAAGTGCCGCAAGAAGTCGTAGCATTAACATGCCAATAATAGGTGATATTAGGAAGCAATAAAGAGGAAGTGAAATTCGTCACTGATATTCCGGTAGCCTGATCGACAATAGTTGCAAATCCAGGGTCCGTTGAAATTTGAATGTTATACGTCACACCTGAGCCAAGAACAGCATTCCAAGACATTGTAGTAGGTACAGTAATACCAGTCGCCCCATTTGCAGGTGCAATTAAAGTTGGCGCAGTTGGCGTTCCACTTAAGATCGTTAATGTCACCGGTTGAGAATTTATACCAGAAGTACTATTGCCTGAAACAGTTAACGAATAAACTCCAGGCGCAGCTGATAATGTGTTCGAAATTGTCAATACACTTGCTCCTGCAGGTGTTACAGGATTAACTGAGAAATTGGAAGTTGCTCCTGCTGGAACTCCAGTGACTGAAAGCGTAACAGGGTCAATATACCCTCCAATTGAACCAATGTTGATATTAAACACTGCATCATTTGGCTGACATACAGTTAAAGTTGAAGGAGTTACAGCCAAAGTGTAATCATACGTTGCAGCTGTTATTGTAAAATTATTATTTGAAATATCAAAGAAAGTTCCATTTGAACAGATCACCATTATCCTTGCTGTCGTTGTTGGTAAATTTGGAACTGTTATCAATTGAGATCCATCATTCGGAACATTTGTTGCAAGTGTATATGGATACGTCAAACCACCATCTACAGACAACAGAACGTCAACGTTTGCGCATGCTACTGGAGTATTATTTGTATTTGCCACACTCCATGTAACAGTTTGAGTTGAAGTTCCAGCCCAAGATATTCCTGTTGCAGATGGATAGACAACAAGAAATGGTCCCGATCCCGCATCTGTGGTAATAGTAACATTTCCGTGGTCATTACAACCACCAGGACCAGGAGAATTATCCCTAAGTGTTACTCTAAAGTCCATAGTACGAGTTACCGTTGGCAATACTTCCCACGTGTAAGGACCGTTAGTAGCAAGAGAAGACAGACTTGGGAAATATCTGGTAGGATTTAATGAAGATGGATTACTTCTGAAATTAGGTCCGCCTGTGGAAGTACCAACTGGAGGTTGTGTAGAAACCTCATTATCCATTTGTTCCCAGTTATACGTTATTGGATCACCATCGGCATCTGTAGCTATCGCAGTTAATGCAAAAGGAGTATTTGCAGGAACCGTAACATTCCCATTAGTGCTTGAAAGAATTGGCGCAGAATTGGTCAGAGCTGTTATTTGCTCACACGTATGACCTGCACTTAATATTTCAATTCCAATTTCTTCCAAACTTCTTCCTGAGAAATGGTCGTCAGAGTTATTTTGAACATTTGGCGCACAAATACCAGCATAACCCATAATTGTACTTGCACTTCCAGGCTCAACTGCAGTTGCAAGATTTCTGTTGCAATTGTTATTCTGGGTATGATTTGCACCAAATTGATGTCCCATTTCATGTACCACATAATCAATATCGAAAGGGTCTCCAATAGGCGCAGAGCTTCCTGTCACTCCTCTTGCTTTTTGAGTATTAGTACAGACCACCCCTAAACCTGCTAATCCCCCACTATTTGTTCCAAAGACATGTCCCATATCATAATTAGCAGAACCAATTACTGCGTCCGTATTTGTCTGATTTTCATTAATCATAGTACCAGGAGTTCCATTTGTAAAAGGGTCGGTTCCTGAATTGGTGTAAATAATTGAACTATTATTAGCTATCAATACCAAGGTAATCGCCATATCTTTCTCGAAGACGCCGCTCACGCGATTTACAGAAGTAACCTGAGCTGCCAAAGCTAACGCAACAGTTCCACCATGAAAAGTAGTATACTCTCCTGTAGCCGAAACGGCAAGTCGATATGTTCGTAACTGGCATGTTCCAAACATTTTTAATGTTCCTCCCTTATATGGATTTTCAAAATCATTATCCTCACTTGTAAAAGAACAATCAAATGATTTTGAAGTATAGAAATCTTTTTTGTGATATACGATATAATAATCTTTATTTCCTGCAATTGCTGGGTCAATAAAAATTGTTGATTCACCTGGAATCATAATCATTGCATGAAGACCTTTTGGAGTGATATCCCATTTTACAACAGCTCCATTTTCAACACCACCTGCGTCGAAGGTCTTAATTTCTGGAAACTGCAAGGCTAATGCCTTATCCATCGTTCCATTTTCCTTTGCTCTATAATTGTGTAAAGATCCATCTGGGTGAGGCAATTGTAAATTTGCTACAAATCCAATTGTTGGATCCTCACGGTGCATAATTCCTGCCAATTGAGAGCTCAATGAGTTTACATCAATTTGAAAATATTTTGCTTTTGTTGTACTAATTTGAATTGGGCCAAAAGCTTCTACAGTTGCTTTTGAAACTTCATTTAGGTTATAAGTGACCATCTTTTCAGATTGTCCAAAAGAGTTAAATGAGTTAATTAGAAAGAATAAGGAAATTGCACAGCATGCAATTACATTGAATGAGCGTTTCATACGTTTTAGTTTGGTAGTCCTAAATTACGAATTGCAATTGAAAAAACTTCAATAAAAACGAAAAAAACTCAATACTAATTCCTTTTAGAAAAGGAAAGCAAAATTTATTTATTAAAAGAAATCAATTAAATAAAGAATCAACAAATTCTGTTTTGTTGAATAATTGCAAATCATTGATTCCTTCACCAACTCCAATATATTTAACTGGAATTTTCATTTGGTCAGAAATACCAATTACAACACCTCCTTTTGCAGTACCATCTAGTTTTGTAATTGCTAAAGCGTTGATGTCAGTCGCTAAAGAAAATTGTTTTGCTTGTTCAAATGCATTTTGACCGGTAGAACCATCTAGGACAAGTAAAATTTCATGAGGAGCACCAGGAATAACTTTTTCCATCACTCTTTTAATTTTACTTAATTCTGTCATCAAGTTTATTTTATTATGCAATCTTCCAGCAGTATCGATAATTACTACATCAGCACCTTGTGATTTCGCGGATTGTAGCGTATCAAATGCTACAGAAGCAGGATCTGCACCCATTCCTTGCTGAACTATAGGAACACCTACTCTTTCAGACCAAATAATTAATTGATCTACTGCGGCAGCTCGGAAAGTATCCGCTGCACCAAGAACTACTTTTTTACCAGAAGATTTAAATTGGTGGGCAAGTTTTCCAATTGTCGTTGTTTTTCCCACACCATTAACACCAACAACCATTATCACATAAGGTTGTCCGTCTTGTTTTTCAACTTCAAAGCTTCCTTGATTGGTTGAATTATTCTCTTCTAAAAGCGCTGCAATTTCTTCTTTTAAGATGGTATTCAGTTCGTTTGTACCGAGAACTTTATCTCTAGAAACACGTGCTTCAATTCTATTAATGATTTTCAAAGTAGTATCTACGCCAACATCTGAGGTAATTAACACCTCTTCAAGATTGTCTAAAACTTCGTCATCAACTTTGGATTTTCCAACAATTGTACGAGCCAGTTTTGATAAAAAACTTTGTTTAGTTATTTCCAGTCCTTTGTCGAGACTTTCTTTCTTTTCTTTTGAGAATAATCCGAAAAATGCCATAATCTAGTATTGAATATGTAAAAATAAGAAAAGCCCCGAATTGACGGGGCTTAAATATTTACAAAAAGAAAAAGTTCTTAGTTCTTATCGAACCACTCTTTTACTTTGTCGTTGTGTACAATTTCTTCTTTGAAGGTATAAGATCCAGACTTTTCAGACTTCTGCATTTTAATCACCTTTGTATGTTCCTTTCCGCCACCTTTTTGTAACGACGCTACTACTTTCTTTGCCATGATTCAATTATTTAATCTCCTTATGAACCGTCATACGCTTCAAAATAGGATTGAATTTTTTAATTTCCATACGGTCAGGTGTGTTCTTTCTATTCTTCGTTGTTATATAACGAGAAGTTCCTGCTTGACCTGATTCCTTGTGCTCGGTGCACTCAAGAATTACTTGAATTCTATTACCTTTTGCTTTCTTAGCCATTTCTTTACTTTTTCAAGTCTACCGTTTCACAACGGGAGGACAAGATTATTTTAAATATCCTTTCTCGCGTGCCTCTTTTATGACAGCAGAAATACCTTTTTTGTTAATATTTCTCAACGCTGACGTTGAAATTTTTAACGTTACAAAACGTTCTTCTTCAGGGAGAAAAAATTTCTTTGAAATTAAATTCGGGTAGAATTTACGCTTTGTTCTGCGTTTTGAGTGAGAAACATTGTTTCCTACCATAACAGATTTACCCGTAAGTTGACAAATTCGTGACATCTATAGTTGTTTTATCCTTATTCTAAATGGGGTGCAAAGTAACTACTTTTTTCCTACATGAACAAGGAAAGATTAATTTTTTTCACTTAATATTCCTAATATTTTACATCTAACTAGATTTAAGGCAGTTAAAACGGTCATTTCTATGTTGCGTTCTCTGTTATTTCCGAAATTAAATTGTTTCGAAAATACTTTCTCTTTACTAGCGATGGCAATCCATATTGTGCCAACTGGTTTTTCTTCACTCCCACCTTCTGGGCCTGCAACACCAGAAGTTGAAATACACCAATCAACGCCTAATAATTCACGACCATTGACAGCCATTTGCTCGACCACTTGTTGGCTAACAGCTCCGAATTTTTCTAAATTATCTGATGAAACATGAACCAATTTTTTTTTCAAATCATTGCTATAGGTTAAAATACTTCCTTGAAAATAAGCGGATGAACCAGCAACCGAAACAATACTTTTTGCCAATGCACCGCCAGTACAGCTCTCAACCGTTCCAATAGTATTTTTATTATTAATCAAAATTTTACCTAATACACTTGGTAATGTGTCCTCTTCAGTACCATAAATATATTGCGGAAATCGATCTTCAAGCACCGTGAAATATGCATTAATTTCTTCTTTTCTGGCAATTCCTTGATAGGATGACAAACGCAATTTCACCATTCCTGGAGAAGGCAAATATGCTAATCCTAATCCTGCCGCTCTCACTTCATTTTCCCAGTCTTTAATCGCTTCAGCTAAAAAAGATTCACCTAATCCTTGTGTTAAAATCGTTTTGTGATACATCGCTTTCAACACAAATCTTTCTTTTATTCGAGGAAAAACTTCTTCCAACATGATTCCTTTCATTTCATAAGGAACACCTGGCATACTTATTAAGACTCTATCATTTTGAGTAAACCACATTCCGGCAGCTGTTCCATAACGATTTTCGAGAATCTCACATTTCTTTGGTAATTCTGCCTGACGAATATTCACCTCCAACATTGGACGTTTTCGTTCGGCAAAAAACGCTTCGATTTTTTGGAGTGTTGGTAAATGAACTTCTAATTCACTGTCGAAATATTCGCATAAGGTGTATTTCGTAATGTCATCTTTTGTTGGTCCTAAGCCACCCGTTACCAATACAACATCACTTCTCAAAAAAGCAGCGTCAACAGCTTCTTTGATTAGCTGTTTTTCATCCGAAATTGTAGTTACTTGAACAATTTGAATTCCAATTTTAGAGCATTCTTGTCCGAGCCAAGATGCATTTGTATTGATTGTTTGTCCAATTAACAATTCATCACCTATTGATAGGATTTCAGCCCTCATTTTTTCTTCTTTTAAATTTGGCAATCGATTCGATGTGACCTGTATGTGGAAATTGATCTACCAACGAAATCTTCTCAAGCTCATAACCCGCTTTTGATAGCGTTTCAGCGTCTCTGGCTTGGGTTGATGGATTGCAAGAAATATATACGATGTTTTCTGCTCCTAAGTCAATTGTTTTCAAGAGTGTTTTTGGTGCAATGCCTGCTCTCGGTGGATCTAATATAATCGTCGAAATATTTCCAATATATTCTGGATGTTCTTTTAGGAATTTCCCTACATCCGCTGCGTAGAAATTAATTCCTTTAATACCATTTCGTTTACAATTTCGTTTGGCATCCTCAATTGCTTCAGCCACAATATCCACTCCAACGATTTCAACATCACCTTTTCGTGTAGATAGAATTTGTCCAATAGTTCCTGTTCCACAAAATAAATCCATCACCACTTTTCCTGCTGGAATTTCCTCTTCAAAAACGTAATCCAAGGCTTTGGTGTACAATTTTTCAGCACTCTTTGGATTTGTTTGAAAGAAACTTTCCATGGAGATTTCGAAATTCAATCCTAATAATTTTTCAATGACAATTGGCTCACCATAGACTAATTTCCATTGACCATTTTCAATTTTAGCTCTATCGGCAACGTTATCGTTAACCGTATGCTGAAATCCAGCTAATCGTTTTCCTAATTTTTCTTTTAGAAAAGAGGCAAAAGCTTCTACGTCAAAATCTTCCAAACCAACAGAAGAAGTGACTAAATTCAATAATAGTTGATCTTGGTCAAACGATTTTCGAACTACAATGTGTCTAAAGAAACCTTCC
>VFKM01000183.1 GCA_009885545.1 Flavobacteriales bacterium | reverse complement strand
GGTTGTACAAGTTCACAATCGTGTTTTGACTTTGACGCTTTGATTTCTTATCTGAATCCGTTTTTGGTTGATAATCAATTGGACCTCCACCAGTTTTACGAGCTTGTTTTTTAGCTTTCTTGACACTTCTTGGCGCTTTCGATCTCGTGGTAATTGGTGTCATCGTCATGTCTGAGTATTCCTTTTCGTTGATTTCTATTTTCAACTCTGTTTCATCTTTTTTCTTTTTGTTATAAGCGATCCAATAATCAAAACCGCGCTTTCCATAAATCATTTCATACAACTTAGCGATTTTGTTTTTTTCTAAATCGTTGATTGTATTTTGAAAAGTTGTTCCCTCAGAAAAAGAAGAATCTGGCGAAAGAAACCGAGTATCACCCGCACCAAAAAGATGATAACTCAACCCGTTTTTTTCAATGACGACGGTCGTTTGCTTTGTTGAATTATATCCCCAAACATCGAAATGAACATTAGTAATTCTGTTATTTCCTACTGTTGCAAAATCTGATGTTGCGAACATAGTTGTTTCGACTTTTTGTGATTTTTTTGCAACAGGAGTTGAGAGTTTTAATTGATATGGAAATAGTCCAACAGCTTTTGGTAATCCTCTATTCCAACGTCCTTTTTCATCCTTTTCTCGTTCTTCTAGTAAACCAGATGTAGAGCTACCATCTCCAGCTGCAACCAAAACGTTTTCAAAAGTCAGTGCTTCTCCACCTAGATCTAAATAAATTTCGTTGCTTCTTCTTTTAACATATTCATTAGTCGCTATATTAATTGCTTCCAATGTAAGTAGGCATTCATTAGGGTCTAAAAAACGCAATGCTTCTGCAAAAGCAATTTTATCATCTAACGAAAGACTTGGATTAAAGAGTGAAATCACCTTTTGATGAGGTTCAATCAGACCATCTCTTTCTTTTTGTGCATTTAAAGGAAGATTTCGCATTAAAATAGATTCGAACAATTTGTATTTTAATGCAAAAGGTTCTAATTCTTTTTCGCTTCCACGTTTAGCTAATAGAACTTTGTTTAATTCCCAAATGGCCATTTTATTTGCGGCCTCAGAAATAATTCCTTTAGGTGATTTTGCAATTTCTTCTTTTCGTATAATTAGTAAATCGGGTTGATTAATGATGATTAATTCTACGGAGTCATAATTTATTTCTTTATTTGAAAGTCGAATATCAGGACCTTGGTAATCGAAATAACGCCCTATTGAATTGTCTAATATTGGACTTTTTTTAACGATATGAAAGAGGTAAGCTCGCTCTTCTGTTGTTAAACCTTCATTTAATTGAGAAAAAACAAGTGTTGGGAGGAAAAATAGTATTAGGTAAAGTACTTTCATGCAAATTTCTTTATACAATAATCAATTTGAGTGCTAAAGGTAACATTTTTTAAAGTTAGGAACGTTCAAGATGGGAAGTTAAACAAGGCAGAAAGCCATAAAAAAGCACTTTTTATTGAAAAAAAAAAAACCATTAATCAAAAATGACTAACGGTTTTTTAATTATGGTTAGGGGTTACTATCTTAATGAAATCGTTTTTGTTGTTTGTGATCCATTGTTGGTCACTGAAACTAAATACATTCCTTTATTCAAAAGTGATAAATCAATTGATTGTCCGTTAACTAAAGTTTCGATTGTCGAAACTACACGTCCAGATTGATCATAAATAACAGCTGATGCATTTGAATCAAATGAACCTTTGAAGTTTATAACGCCTTCTGAAGGATTAGGATAAATGCTAAATTCATTGCTTAAAACAGATTCTAAACCAACATTTTCTTCTGGTTGAATGGATGAAATAACATTGGTTTGTTCTAACAACGGTGTGGTTGAACCTTGTTGTTGAAATTGTACAACAGTATAAACAAACAATGGTAAATTGTTATTTGCGATGTCATAATATTCATATTGAATTCGAACTAATTCAACATCTAAGGTTGTAACAAAAACTACTTGTGTCAATATTGTATCAACACTTTTATAACGAATAACATTGGTATAAGTGTTTGAATTTGGAAGTAACAATGTACCTTGCCCATCAATTGTTGCATGAATTACTCCTGTGCAAGCTGGATTTTGAGGTAATCCATTAAAAGTAAAAGTTAGCATACCTGAAAAGTTATCTTCAAAGTAATTTCCATTTAAAAACGGATATTGTATTGTTATCTCATTATCAGCATCAAAAGTCGCTACGAAAGCTCCTAAGCTTGGTTCGTTGTAAACAAAACCTTGAGATCTTCTGTCTGTTATTGTCGAATTGAAATAATTTTTAATTACCCCTTCAATACTCATTACTTTTGTTGAAGTTGGAAACGAAGCAGCGTCAGAAGTAAGTGTTGCGTCTAAAATTTCCAAAGTTTTAGTTGAACCATTCAATCCTACTAATTGAGAATAGTCCCAAGTTACACCGTTTCCGGTTATTGAAGAATAAGAATCAGTCAGCGAGTCACATACATACATTAATGCACCCTGCCCAATGGTAGGTTCGTTTGTTAATTCTAATTGTTGTGCTTGACTAAATGTTGCAACTATCAAAGAAGCAAAAAGTAAATGTTTTTTCATTTGTAGTGTTTTTTTCAAAATTAACTATTATTCAATTGTTTATGCAACTTGAATCTTTTAAACGGTATTTTTTTTGGTGTGAAAGGATTTTTTTCTGAATCACATATCTCTAACGTTATGAAATATGAATTGGTTGGATTTTTTAATTGCAAATTACAAATTACAAATTATGAATTATGTACTTTTATGCTTTAGTAATTCAAATGAAAAACCAATATCACTATGAGCTTTAATAGTTTATTTAGAAAAAAGAACGTTCAAGATATTTTAAATCAAGTTGATAAAGATAATGCTGAAGGAGCTCATGGCTCACTTGGTAAACATTTAGGTGTGCGTGATTTAGCTGCTTTTGGAATTGCAGCAATCATCGGTGCTGGAATCTTTAGCACCATTGGAAAAGCAAGTTTTGACGGCGGACCAGCGGTAATTTTCTTGTTCTTATTCACTGCATTAGCATGTGGATTTGCGGCATTTGCATATGCTGAATTTGCATCAATGGTTCCTGTTTCTGGAAGTGCATATACCTATTCTTATGTAGCTTTTGGTGAAATCATCGCATGGATTATTGGTTGGGCGTTAATTATGGAATATGCTATTGGAAATATTACAGTTGCTATTTCTTGGAGTGATTATTTTACTGGTTTTCTTCAAAATCTCCGACTTCCTTTTTTAGGAATGGAAAATGGCGTTCATCTGCCTCAGTGGGTTCAAATGGATTATTTTACAGCTTATAATGGACATAGTGAGGCTTTAAGTCTTATGAAAAGCGGTAAAATATTCGAGAATTTAGACATGAATATCCAACATGCATATATTGCTTGGAAAACATCTCCAGTAATTGGATCATTTCATTTCGTTGCAGATTTACCGGCATTAATGATTATAATTCTAATCACTTGGTTGGTTTATCGTGGAATGAAAGAATCTCGAAATGCCACCAACATGATGGTGGTCATCAAGTTAGCAATTATTCTTTTGGTTATTTCAGTCGGAATATTTTATGTAGATGCTGGAAATTGGAATCCTTTTGCTCCAAACGGAATCTCAGGTATTTTAAAAGGAGTATCAGCCGTATTCTTCGCCTATATAGGTTTTGATGCTATTTCAACTACAGCAGAAGAATGCAAAAATCCACAACGAGATTTACCAAGAGGAATGATGTGGGCGATTATAATTTGCACAGTTCTTTATATTATTATTGCCTTGATTCTTACCGGTATGGTAAGTTACAGCGATTTAAATGTTGGTGATCCATTGGCTTTTGTATTTGAGAAATTGGATTTAAAATGGATGTCCGGAATCATTGCTGTCAGTGCAATTGTTGCAATGGCTAGTGTATTATTAGTTTTCCAAATGGGGCAACCACGAATCTGGATGAGTATGAGTAGAGACGGGTTATTGCCGAAGAAATTCTCCAAAATCCATCCTCGATTTAAAACACCATCATTTGCAACAATCGTTGTTGGTTTTGTAGTGGCAATTCCAGCTTTATTTTTGAATTTAACGATGGTTACTGACTTGTGCAGTATAGGAACACTCTTTGCCTTTGTTGTTGTTTGTGCTGGAGTTTTGGTGCTGCAAAATAAAAAAGATATTCCACGTGGTAAATTTAAAACACCTTATGTAAATGGTAAATATGTTATGCCGTTTTTACTTATCGGAACAATCATTTTTTCATTTACTTACAATAAGAATGCTACAATGAGTTTCTTAACGAATGAAAAAGAATTGAAACAACCTACGGAATTGTTGACTTCTATTGATGCCAAAGAAATTAAAGCAATCAAAGAAAATTTATTGATTTCAGATTCGACTAATTTTATGAAAAATGACCAAGATGTTGAAATTTATTTGAGTTCATTGGAAGAGGAGAAGTATTTAACAACTTTGAAAACACTAAAATTGAATGATTCAGAAATGTATGAATCAGGGTTTGGGTTGTTCTCACACAAAATTCCAACGTATATTTTCTTTTTAATAGCAATCATGTTAACTTACTTTTCGATAACACATAACTTATCCTTAATTCCGATGTTAGGACTGATAAGTTGTCTATATATGATGAGTGAATTGGGTATTTCAAACTGGATTGGATTTGGACTTTGGTTAGTATTGGGATTGATAGTTTACTTTGCATATAGTCGAAAAAATAGTAAGTTGAATGTCAAAAAAGTTGTTGTTCAAGAGTAAATCGATCAACTATATTTCATAAAGGGATACGTTATTTAAGGCTTATTTGACAGTGTCATCTCTTGGATTTTGTTGCTTTTATCCCTACTTTTGCATTCAATAAAATCGAAATACAATGTTTGAAAATCTTACCGATAAATTTGAGAAAGCGTTTAAAGTTCTTAAGGGCCATGGTCAAATAACCGAGATTAATGTTGCTGAGTCATTAAAAGAAGTACGTCGTGCTTTATTAGATGCCGATGTAAATTTCAATACGGCTAAAGAATTTACAAACACTGTTAAAGAAAAGGCTTTAGGTAGAGATGTACTTAAATCTGTTTCTCCAGGTCAATTGATGGTGAAAATTTGCCATGAAGAGTTGATCGAATTGATGGGAGGGAATGAAGCGGAAATCAATATTTCAGGAAATCCAGGAATTATATTGATGTCAGGTCTTCAAGGTTCTGGTAAAACTACCTTCTCAGGAAAATTAGCGAATTATCTTAAAACAAAAAAAGGGAAAAATGTTCTTTTGGTTGCGTGTGATGTTTATCGTCCTGCTGCAATCGATCAATTACAAGTTTTAGGTGAGCAACTCTCTGTTGAAGTTTACGCAAATAAAGAGGAAAAAGATCCTGTTAAAATCGCAACAGCTGCCATCATACATGCCAGAAGCAAAGGATTCAATGTTGTCATTGTCGATACAGCAGGACGTCTAGCTATTGATGAACAAATGATGGATGAAATTGCTCGAGTAAAGGAAGCAATTAAACCTTCGGAGACTTTATTTGTCGTGGATTCCATGACAGGTCAAGATGCCGTAAACACAGCAAAAGCATTTAATGAAAAAATAAATTTTGATGGTGTTGTTTTAACAAAGTTAGATGGTGACACAAGAGGTGGAGCCGCTTTGTCAATTAAATCAATCGTTGAGAAACCAATCAAATTTGTTGGAACAGGGGAGAAGATGGACGCAATTGATGTGTTCTATCCGAAACGAATGGCAGATCGTATTCTTGGAATGGGTGATGTTGTTTCTCTTGTTGAACGTGCTCAAGATCTTTTTGATGAGGAAGAATCAAGAAAATTACAAAAACGTATTCAAAAAGATCAATTCGATTTCAATGATTTCTTAGCACAATTGCAACAAATCAAAAAAATGGGTAACGTAAAAGATTTGATGGGAATGATTCCAGGAATGGGTAAAGCCATGAAGGATGTAAACATCGAAGACGACGCTTTTAAACACATTGAAGCAATTATTTTATCAATGACTGTTGAAGAACGTTCAAATCCAGGATTATTGAACGGACAACGTAAAAATCGTCTTGCAGCAGGAAGTGGAACGAATATTCAAGAAGTGAATAAGCTTATGAAGCAATTCGAAGACACGAAGAAAATGATGAAAATGATGAGTAATCCTAAGAATATGATGAGTATGATGAAGCAAATGAAAGGTGGTGGAATGCCTGGAATGTGATTAGGTACTAATTATTAGTTAGAAATAATTCATAATTCATCACTTTTGAAAGCTATTAATTATTTTGGAATAATATATTCCTCCCCGTTTATCCCATCCCATTTTTTAAGTAAACATTCTGCACCATTAAACTCAAGATAGGTAAAGTATTGGAGCCAATCACCAAGGTTTATATAACTGGACTTTTCGTTTAATTTTATATTTAATGGTAAATGACGATGTCCAAAAACGAAATAATCAAAGTGTTCCTTCTCTAACATTTCTTGACAATAGATATATAACCATTCATTTTCTTTACCTGAATACTTCTCATCGTCATTTCCAGTTGATGCTCTGCTTGTTTTTGAGGAGTAATTAGCTAACCAAATTCCAAAATTGGGATGCAATCTAGCAAAACACCATTGAGAAAATTTATTTTCAAATACCTTTTTCAAAAATTTATATCCACGATCTCCAGGTCCTAAGCCATCTCCGTGACCAATATAAAACTTCTTTCCATTGAAGTCTCTTACAAGAGGTTTATGGTGTAATTGAAATCCTAATTCTTTCGGTAGATAATCGAAAATCCACATATCGTGATTTCCTGTGAATACATGCACGGGTATTCCTGAATCTGTTAATTCTGCAATTTTTCCTTGTAAACGAACAAATCCTTTTGGTATAGCATGTTTGTATTCAAACCAGAAATCAAATATATCTCCAACAAGAAAAATCTCCTTCGCAGTTGGTTTTATGTGATTTAACCAAGCTACAATAGCTTTTTCTCGCTCTAAACTTTTTTCATAATTAGGAGCACCTAAATGAAAATCCGATGCGAAATAAATGTTTGTTCTCTGTGATTCAGACATTCTTAATGACCAAAGATGCGTTTTAGTTCAACATCCAAAGCTTCTCCTCTCAAATTCGTTTGGATAATCTTACCTTCTTTATCTATCAATACTGTAAATGGAATTCCTTTTACTTGATAAATTGCAGCTGCTTTGCTTGACCATTGTTGTAAGTCACTCACATGATTTGGCCAAGTTAAATTATCTTTAGTTATCGCTGCTTGCCAAGCTGCTTTATCCTTATCTAAAGATACACTCATAACCGTAAATCCTTCAGACTTATATTTTTCATATAATTTCACAACATTAGGATTCTCTTTTCTACAAGGTCCACACCAAGAAGCCCAAAAATCAAGTAACACGATTTGACCACGTAAGTCAGATAATTTCATTTTAGTTTTACCATCCAATTTCAATTCTTCAAAATCAGGAGCTAATTTTCCTGGTGCCATTAAATTTGCTGCTTCTCGTTGATTTTTCAATTGTAAATATTTCTTATTCAATTCTATAATAGAAGGTGATTGAGAAAAAGTAGCATTCAGTTGTGTCACAATCGATTCATATGTGGCGAAATCATTTTGAGCATCTATAGTCGAAATGACAGGCAACAGCGCTGGAGAATTTTGATTCTGAGAAATAAATGATTGCAAATTACTTTGAAAAGCATAGTATTCTGTTGTCATCGAATTACTTATTTCTTCTTGACGTGCTGGATTTTGTTGAATTAATGCAACTGCAGAATCCCTTTTAGCATTCCAAATAGTTAATGTTTTAATGAAATTATTCATGTTGTTGCTTTCGTCAGAACCAACAATATTGCAGTATGCATTAATATTTAGACCATCACCATATAGTTTAATATCCGACTTATCGCGCAGAATAAGATTTAAATGCGTTTCACCTACTCTTAACACATAATAATCTGGATTTGGTAAAGATTCTTTAATAATAAAATCACCTTTTTTACTTAAAGGAACTTTAATGTGATCAACGTAATGTGTTCCGTAATACTGAGAAAGGGATAGAGAATCAACTTTTGAGTTGAATATATTTCCTGAAATTGTTACTGTAATTGGCTGTTGTCCAAATGAAAAAAGTCCAATAAGTAGGGTTAAAATAGTTAGTGTTTTGTTCATAGTTTATTATTTTGAAAAAATCTCTTTCAATTTTTGTTCCAAACTTTCTCCTCGAAGTCCAGTTGCGATTATATTTCCTTCCTTATCAATTAAAACAGTGTGAGGAATGCTTTCAAATTGGTACAATTGCGTCATTGGAGTTTTCCAGCCCATAAGATCACTGACATGATTTGGCCAAATTAATCCGTCCTTTGAAATTGCTTGTTTCCAAGCTGCAGCATCTTCATCCAACGAAACTGAATAAACAGTAAATCCTTTGTCTTTGTATTGCTTGTATAAACGCACAACATTTGGACTTTCTCTTCTGCAAGGTCCACACCAAGAGGCCCAAAAATCAAGTAAAACGACTTTTCCTCTTAGCGATGAAAGTTTGATTGTTTTCCCTTCTGGATTTTTCATCTCAATTTCTGGTGCTACATTCGAACCATTTGAGGGACCAGATTCAGAAACAAGAAATTCATTATATGCACTTTCAATTTGCATCAATTGATTTTCCATTGTTGCTGCAATTGGAGAACCTTTGAATCGTTTATTGTATGCTTCAGAAACTAATTTTAAAACTTCTAAATTTTTAGGATCCCAATCCTTAAAACCACTTGTTGGAGTTGCCGCTGTAGATAAAATAATATTGAAAGGATTATCTGGGTCGTTCGTCATTTTTTCTCTTGAAAAATCGTCCAACGGTTTTTTGATTGTCAAGTATTTCAACATTAATTCATCTTCACTGGATTTACCTTGCATTGCGTTTAATTGTTGTTGGCCAACAGCAAAAGTTGCAAATAAGACCATGTATTCATTCAATGTCGCGGACCACTCTGTTCCACTAACATTTGGTGTTAACATAAAATCGTTGAAGGTAGTTTTGATTTTAACATTGTCCTTTTCAACTAGCGTAAGTGGAATCACCTTTTCATTGGATTCACCAATGCGTAATTGATAAATCCCCATTCCTGGAATATTTCCTTTAAGGTTGAATGAACCGTTTGCTGCAATTTTTCCTTTAGCAACTTCGATTGATCCGTTTTGACTCAATGCCTCTAATGTTAATGACATATTCTCCGCTCCAGCAATTGTTCCTGAAATAGAAAAATTATCAGGTAATTTTTCTTCAACTTCATCTTGTTCTGAACCACATGAAACGAATAGTAATAAACTAAATAAATAAGGTATATATTTCATCATTATGCTTCTAACGTTTTACGCATCAATTCATTTGCCGCTTTAGGATCCGCTTTTCCTTTTGATATTTTCATTAATTGACCCATTAAAAAACCAGTTAATTGTTTTTCACCGTTCTTATAACGTTCAACTTCTGAAGGATGTTGCTTTATAACCTCGTTAATAAATCCTAAAATAGAATCTTCGTTAGAATCTTGAATCAAATTCATTGATTCTGCCAATTCTAGTGGTTGTTTATCTAACTGCTTAAGCATCTCAGGGAAAATTTTCTGAGAAGCAACGGAAGTAGAGATTTTTCCTTGCTCAATCAAATTAATTAATGCTACAATCTTTTCAGGCTTTAATGGGAAATCTTCAATGTCAACACCAAATTCATTTAAGTATGATTTTATGTCACCCATCATCCAATTCGCAGCTGCTTTGTAATTTTTTGTCAAAGCAATTAATGCTTCGTAATACAATGCAATTCCCTTGTTATCTGTCAGAATGAACGCATCATATTCTGTTAAGCCTAATTCTTTTGTGTATTTTAAAAACAATTCTCTCGGTAAAGCAGGCATTTCAGATTTAATGGAAGAAATTAGTTTGTCGTCCATTACTAATGGTTGAAGATCTGGCTCTGGAAAATAACGGTAATCGTTAGCAGCTTCTTTTGAACGCATCGAAATAGTGCTATTTTTCAAAGCATCAAATGACCTTGTTTCCAT
>VFKM01000189.1 GCA_009885545.1 Flavobacteriales bacterium | reverse complement strand
ATTATTGGGTGTGATGGTATCTAAAAAATCATAGTTATACGCGAAACTTATTCCTTGTGTGCTTCCAACATAAAATGTATCTGTATGTCTTGAAAATTTTGTATCGTTAAAAAGACACCATAAATATTGAGGGTCAGAGGTTAGATTGATTTGAGTGTTAGTTGATTGAATGTATTGGTAAATTACAGAACTTCCATCATGGCCATATAAAAATGTGTTTTTTGCATCTATTTCCGAATACCATTTATAACATGTTTGACTTATACCATTAACAAATTTTATAAATCCATTCGGATAACCTAAAGTAATATATACAGTATCATTGTTACTAGAAATGTTACGATAATCTTGAATACTAGTATCTATCAACGAAGAATTATATCCCGTAAAAGTATGAAAACCATATATATTAATATTATAAAAAATATCTGATGGCGTGAATGCAAATTGCAAATTATCACCAGGCCAAAGTGATCCTAACTCAGTATCAGCAAAATTTAGGATAGTGCCATCATTTTCTATTACTGCGACCTCTGTATCCTGAATTAACCACAAATCATTTGTGTAAGGGTTAATTTGAAAACTACGCAATGGAGCAGTTTCAAATGAGCCAACTTTATAAATTGATTGCCATGTTTGAGTATAACCAGTGGAGATTACACAAAATACAGATACGATTAGAAGTTGGAAGGCTCTCATAGTTTCATTAATTTAAGGGTGTTGCTATTTTTCTCATCTGAACATTTCACGAAATATACACCTTGTTCATAATTAGAGATGTCGATATTGAACTGTTTTACATTCGGATTTTTTGAGAAAAGGATTTTTCCATTCAAATCAAAGATTTCAACTTTAGTGATTACTTGATTTTCAACGCCTTTTATTGTGATGGTTTCATTCGATGGATTGGGAAATAAAACAAAGTTTGTTTGCTGATTTTCCAAATCCTGTAATCCTAAATCATAATTATCATCATATAAAGGATTATCTGAAGTACAAGGAAAATCATATATGGCTGTTAATGAAGAATCTGTAATATAAATGGAGAAAAGCATTTTTGCGGAATCAGAAATAGGATCAATAGGAAGCCATGTGTCAATTGGAAATGCAGGATTAATTTCAAATGAAGGGAAGTTTTCATCAATATATCTAGCAATAAAATGATAATAATATCCATGTGTTTTCACTTGAAAAAGTAAGGTGTCAACATTCACCAGTTCTTCAAATGGCATGTAATCAAATGCATCAAAAATGTATTCTAAAACACCAACTCCAGGACCTGTTAAAAAGGAAGAGGTATCATTGTAAAAGTCAAGTGAGTTGCTAGCGCTAGGTCTGAGCCATACATCATTTAAGGTTGTGCTTGATAACATGTATTCTGCAAATGAATACGTATTTTGAACCAAAACGCGCTCAACTTGATAATATTTATTGTTTTCTAAAGGCATGGTGCTTGAAATCGGCCCCCAACCATCCGCTACAAATGCTTCTTTATATGCAAGTGCAATTGTATCTCTACTAACAATAACCGAACTAATTAAGCTATCAGGGTGAATGATTTGTTTGGTTGGATTTTCTATCATTTGTAATGCTTTGTATGCATCTAGCCTTCCCCAACCAGTTATTTCATCATAACCTGGCCCATATAAGTTGGTTGCTGAGTGTTCTAAAATGTACTCAACATCTTCAACAGAAAGATTTCTATTGGTATAACAATCTTTGTTGTAATGACTTAATAACAATGCTACTACACCTGTAACATGTGGTGCAGCAGCGGATGTTCCATTGAATTTTGTATAAGGGTAATCTACAGTATTCTCATTTATTATATGGGTTGTAAAGACTATTGAATCTGAGCCTGGCGCAATCAAATCCATGTTCCCACCATACATTGACCAATAAGCATTTTGTTCTTCATTTTCACTTTGATTTACCCCATTTTGAACTGTAGACCCATCATAACCCGAAGCACCTACAGAAATAAGCCAATTATCAGGAAAGGATTGTGGATACACATCGTCTATTATTGTTGGATCCAAACTTGGTGAAAAATGCTGACTGTTTCCTCTGCAAACAACATTAATAACACCGTTTTTTAATGAAAATAAATAGGCTTCTCGACAAAGGATGCATTCCCCTATTACAGCAGGAGTTGAATCATCGTTTTCCTTCAATGTTATTAATGAACTTCCGTCATCATTGCTAATAGGATCTTGTGGAATGCCAGCTGTCTTAATAATATAGGAATGATTGCCCACATGAATCCCAAAACCTGGAGTGTGGTCAAAATAGGGATTAAATTCGTCATAATATGTGGTAGGATCTTCTGGGTAATCCCAATAGGAGTTGACTGAACGAGCTGCATCAACAACACTTGCACAAATATAAGATACAAGACTTCCGTCATAAAAATCGAATCGAAAATCAAATAAAGAGCACCCTGAACCTGCTGTTGTATCTCCTCCTGCTATTCCTGCAATACCAGTTTCATTGTCCCTTTTTGCGCCAATTATCCCTGCAACTGGAGTTCCATGAAATTTGGTATCTTCTCCCCAAGCATAAGGCATATTATCATTAGACGTAAAATAACCGCCACCAAAAACGACATCTAAATCAGGATGAACGGTATCTATCCCCGAATCATGAACACCTACTTTAATAAACGGTTTCCCAGTTTCAATCGTCCATGCATTTTCTATATTTATTCCAGCATTAGGATGTAAAGCAGAACCATTCAATGATATTTGTTTGTCATACAAGGTATCACTTGGTTCACTTGCTGTATAAGCTGGGAAATTATAATGACAATATTCAATCAATGGATTGAAATTATCTAAAACACTCATTAATTTTACAACATCGATATTAGAAGGAACCTTCATATTGAAAGTTGCCCAAAATGGTGGTATTGTAATTTTTTCTCCCAAACGGGAAATAGATACCGTATCTGTTGTTCTTAAAAAGGGGAATATTTTGGAAATTTGATAATCTGAAATTCCAGGATATAATAGTTCGAGACTATTAAGTTGCTCTTTTGATCGGTCATTCAAGACTGATTTAAAAGGAAGAACTAAACTGTTTATATTATTTATTTCATCAAAATTCAAATACGAATAATTGAATTTTACAATTATTTGACTTTCTGATACTTGGGAAATTATATTGTTATGAAACGATGAAACGATGAAACGATGAAACATAGCCCTAAAATTGAAATTTTATTCATAATATGTAGTTACAGTTATCAGCTAATGTAATTGATTTATTGGATAACACAAAAAATAGTTGAAATAAAAAGCCTCCAAAAGCTTTAATTCCTAAGGTAAAAAATTCAAAAATTAAAACAAAAAAGAGATTCCAGCAATTCCTCAATTATGTAGAGGGTCATTTTGTACAAATTGGAGAGTCAAGACTATCTGAAAAGGTGATTATTCTCTAATTTCGAACATCCAATCGAAAAGGTTGATGTTGGGGTGCTTTCGGAGTTGATAAAAGTAAAACTCAAAGTATAAAATCAGCTGAAGGATTTGTTGATATTGAAAAACTTATTGTGTTTTTATTCTCAACAAAGAAAACCATCCCAGGTTATTTGGAGTTAGAAGAGTATGTAAATATTGTGGGTTTGAAGTTAAGTGTACAGATGTATTTGTCGTTTCAATATATTGACTAACGAATGAATTACCATTGCCTCCAGATAAATGAACTTTTAGCTTCAATTTCTTATATTTGTCAAAACTATAACTATGAAAATCATTTTTTCAATCCTCTTTTTTCTGTTTGTTTCGAGCTCTTTTTCTCAAGACAATTTGCTTCGACTCAAGTCTGGAAATATTGATAAAGAAAAATTGGCAGATGTTAAATCCTTTCTGCCAGAAGAGGTGATTGAAAATGGGTTTTTTAGAATTTTAAGTTTTAAATCAATTCCCACGGATGACGAAAAGCTAATACTTCAAGACGGTGGATTAAAACTATTGAATTACTTGCCAAGCAATTGCTTTTTTGCTCACATTTCGACATTAGCAAACTTGAACGAAGAACTTTTTTCACAAATAGAAAAATCCATTTTCATTGATTCGAAATTCAAGTTGTCTGCTGATTTAGCTTCAAAAAGTTATCCTCATTGGTCATTATTTGGTGAGTCTCAAATTGAAATTAATGCAACTTATTTCGAAAGTATTTCGCTAGAAACAATTCAAAAGGAATTACTCAACTTCACTGTTGTTGAGTTAAATGATGCTTTAAAAAGTGTTACACTTCGAGTTAACATCTTGGATTTAGAGGAGGTGTTCTCACATCCTGCATTTTATTATTTTGAATGCATTGATCCTCCTGGCGAACCCGACAATCAACCGGGAAGAACAAGCCATCGAGGGAATTCGCTTAGAACAGAATACAGTGGTGGGCAATTTTTTCGAGGCGAGGGTGTTACGGTAATGATGCAAGATGATGGAAGAATTGGCGACCACATCGATTATGAAGGAAGAATTGATCAATCCGACTGCGCTGGCTGCAGCACAGATGATGTCAACAACCATGGAGATCACGTAGCAGGCACGATAATGGGCGCAGGTAATCTAGATCCTAAAGCAAGAGGTATGGCGGATGGTGTGAAACTGCTTGTCTACAGCAGCTCTAACACAAATTACAATGTTGTTCCAAATCTATATAACAATGACAGTTTGGTAATTACTTCCAAGAGTTACAGCGACGATTGCAATGGAGGATATACGAGTTTAACTAGACAATTGGATCAACAAATAAGGCTATTCCCATCATTAATTCATGTCTTTTCAGCAGGTAATTCAGGTGGCACCAATTGTGGATATGGAGCTGGCGCAGATTGGGGGAACATCACTGGTGGACACAAGTCGGGTAAAAATGTTGTTTGTGTTGGTAACCTCACAAATTACGACCTACTCAACTCTTCAAGTAGTGTTGGTCCTGCAACAGATGGGAGAATAAAACCGGACATTTGTGGTGTAGGGACGTCTGTTTTCTCGACTATTTCTGATAACGATTATGATTCCTTCACTGGAACCTCCATGTCATGCCCAGGTGTAGCAGGAATTTTCGCCCAGCTATATGATGCATATCGTAACGATTTTGGAGTAAATCCAAATTCTGGTTTAATTAAAGCGTGTGTTTTAAATACGGGTGAAGATCTTGGGAATCCAGGCCCTGATTTTAAGTTTGGCTGGGGAAGAATTAACGCGAGAAGAGCTTATGAAACTTTTGCATTGAATCAATTTATTTTTGATTCCATTGATCAAGGAGGGAATAATCTGCACAACATCAATGTGCCATCTGGAACGAGTGAACTGCGAATTATGGTTTATTGGTCGGATTATGAAGCAGCGGCAAATGCCTCAATCGCTCTAGTGAATGATATCAACATGATCGTTACCGACCCCTCTATTCAATCATTTGAGCCATGGGTATTAGACCCAACACCAAACTCGACTTCGTTAAACACCAACGCTGTAAGAGCTGTTGATAATTTAAATAACATGGAACAGGTTACCATACAGTCACCACAAACTGGTAACTACCAAATTTCAATCGACGGATTTTCAATCCCGCAAGGACCCCAAGATTATCACATTGTTTATTATTTTGTTAAGGATGACATTACGTTAACCTTTCCTAATGGCGGGGAAGGTTTGGAGCCTGGTTCTTCGGAAACTATTCGATGGGATGCTCGCCTTGGCGTTGATAACTTTACGCTTGAATATACCGAAGATGACGGTATAACATGGAATTCAATCGGTACAGTAACGAATGACAAATTATATCGCAATTGGTTAGTTCCAACCACGGTTTCAGGTCAAGCAAAAGTTCGTGTTAGTTATAATGGTCTTTCAGATGAGAGTGATGCTGTCTTTTCTATCATTGATGTGCCCAACAACTTAGCTTTCGCATGGTCATGCCCAGATTCTTCAATGATTTCGTGGACTCCAGTTCCTGGTGCAACTTCTTATGAAATAAGTGCTCTTGGAATAAAATATATGGATTCAATTGGCACAACAACTGCGACTAGTTTTACCTTGCAAGTGCCAGCCACCGATGATAATTGGTACAGCGTTAAGGCGTTCGGTCCAAATGGTGCTGTAGGTGAACGAGCTATCGCAATTCAAAAAACAGTAGGAGAATTTAATTGTATTTGGAGTGCGCCGTATGCTGATTTTTCTGCCTTATGTACTAACGCTGGTGAAAATTATTGTTTCAACATCACCGAAGAATCAATTAATACAGACGGAACGGCTACTTACAGTTGGTATTTCCCTGGAGGGACGCCTGCTACTTCAACGGATCAAAACCCAATTGTTTGTTATCCTTTTGCCGGTGATTATGATGTCGCTATGGTAGTAAACAATGGTGTTGGTAGTGATTCAATCTATGTATCAGATTATTTTCACGTCAGCAACTCAATTGGCTTGCCTTATCTCGAAAGCTTTGAAAACTACACAACTTTCAATGGCATCGAAGAATGGGCCGTTGACAATCCCGAAAACAACGCAAAATGGTCAATTGTAACGAATGCTTCCTTAACAGGACTGAAATCCGCAAAACTTGCAAATTTTGGTCAATCCGGCAACTTCACAGATGATTTAACTTCTGGGGTGATTGATTTATCGACTTTGGATCCTGCCAGTGACATAATGACGCTCAGTTTTAGATATGCTTATCGTAAAAAGTTACCAGCAAATTATGAATGCTTAAAAGTGTTTATTTCTAATAATTGTGAAGAAACTTGGTCCCAACGAAAAACACTTTGTGGCGCTCAATTATCTCCACTTTCGAGCAATGTAGCTTGGACGCCATCGACTCCCGAAGATTGGACAACCGTTCACATGACAAATGTTACAAGCGCTTATTTCACAAGTAACTTTAAAATGAGATTCCGATTTGAAAGTGATTCTGGAAATAACATCTATCTTGAAAACATTAATATTTATGAAGGGGCTCCATCTGATGAATTGATTTTAAGTGTTGAGGAATTGAATGTTAGTAATCTTGCCATATACCCAAATCCAGCAGATAATGAATTAAACATTTCCTATTTAATCTACTCGGCGGATCATACATCGATTAAAATTATCGATCCAACCGGAAAATGTGTGTTGCTTAGAAATATTGAAAGTGAAATTGGTTCCAATCTTGTTGTAATCGACACCTCATCACTAGCGAAAGGCGTTTATTTTGTGCAAATTGGAGAGTCGGGACTATCTGAAAAGGTGATTATTCTCTAATTTCGAATTGCACCAACTTGTCGTTTGTTGGAATTGTAACAATAAAAAACGGTTGCGTCATAACTGTCGTGGCTTGCCCGTTAGGAGATTTTTCTTGAATCATAATTTGAATTTTATCTTGAAATAAAAGTGCATTTACAAAACTTACCGAATAGCCTCCTGTAGTTCTAACTTTGTCAAAATAGGCTACAACCATTTCTTTTTCGAAGTTTAATTCAAGGTTAGAAAATTTTTGAACTGCTTGATTGGAAAGATCAATTTGCGCTAAAAATTGATTCCATTCATCAATTGATTTAAGCACAAACACCCCTTGATTAAATCCTTCACTCCCGTACCCGTATAGTATTCCATACTCCTCAATGCCAGTCTCAATCACTTGTGGATTTTCGAACTCTTCCATATTCGAATCTTTAATAGGCTGGCAAGAGCTATACATGAATCCTACCGTCACAAGAAAAAACAAAGATGCATAGTCAGGATAATTGAAGTTTTTCATATAGCACTTTTTATGATTATTAAATTCAAGGAACAAATCGAGATTCAATTTAATTCAAAATATTTCATTTTCAAAATAACAACATAAAAAAGGCTCCGATTGAAGGAGCCTTTTTATATATTACATTTCTACACTTAATTTTTCTTCACAAACTCTTCAAATGACTTTAATGTGAAGTAAGTAATCCCAGCTTTCTCACTTGCAACTTTATATTTGCCAATCTGAGCATCTTTTATCACTTGAAATTTCTTCTTGCCATCAGCAAGTTTCGTTTGTAGCATCTTCATTGTTTCCAATTGAGAAGTGGAAGGCCCACCATAATAAGAACCAATTGTACTATAAAGATCTCCAATTTTCTCTCTCAATTGTGGTTCACCTGATCCAACATAATTATCACCTTTTGTAATAACCAACACATCTTTTAAAGCGTTAAGATCCGTGTTTAATTTAAGAGCCTGCTTCTTTAAACTTGGATTATCTTTCATTACTTTTTCTGTGTGAAGAAGAACCTCATCCATTTCGTAAACCAAGTAAGCCAATTCTTCAGTCATATCAAACAATACTTTAGTTGTGGATTCCTGGAGTTTTCTTTCCTCAGGTGTATAAACAGTATTTGTTGGATATTTCAAATCTAGTGTGCTCTCAAATTTTTCAGACCCTTTTGTGATTACAACTTTATATGTTCCAGCTGGAACCCGTGGTGAAAACATTGCACTTTGGGCTATAGTTTTACCAGCAGCAACTTTTGGCGCCATCGAATTGTAACCCCATTCAACAATGTTTATCCCTTTTTGTTTTCCAGGAGAAATTGTCGTGATCCAATTATCCTTACTATCATATATGTCAAGGCTCATTTTTCCAAATGTGTGACGCTTGGATAAATAGTATTTGATCAGACCTGAAGAAGAAGGATTAGCACCAATGAACTGTGTTTCTCCACTAGCACCTCCGAATGAACTTGTCTCATCCATTTCAATTGATTTGGAAGGGAAAAAGTGAAGAGGTTTGGCAAGAACTTCAGCAGTTAACTCGCGTAAAGGACTAATATCATCGATAATAATAATTCCTCTGCCGTGCGTTCCTAAAATCAAATCATTCGTCTTTGGATGCATTTCAATATAATGTACAGCCGCTGCTGGAACACCGTTTGTGAATTTTGACCAGCTTAATCCGCCATCAATTGTAATGTACAATCCGAATTCTGTTCCAAGAAAAAGTAAATTAGGGTTTTTGAAATCTTCCTGAATATTTCTTGCAAAACCAACAATATCAGAAGTAACAATAGATTTCCATGTAAGTCCACTATCAGTTGTTTTATAAACATACGTGTTTTTATCGTTTTTTGAATGACCATCAAAAACAGCATATGCTGTAGCTTTATCAAATGTACTTGCTTCAATGTGATAACACCATGTATTTAAAGGTAGTCCTTTCACGTTACTTGTAACATTCGACCAAGTTTTACCTCCATCTTTAGTAAACTGAACATTTCCATCATCCGTACCAATCCAGATAATATTTTCATCCAATGGCGATTCTGCTATGGTAAATATTGTACAATGATTTTCTGCTCCTGAATTATCTGCAGATAAACCGCCTGATTCCAATTGTTGTTGTTTTGCAGGGTTGTTAGTAGTAAGATCTAATGAGATTTTCTTCCAATTATCCCCCATATCATCTGACATATGAAGGAACTGACTTCCAATGTACAAACGGTTCGGTTTATGATGACTTGTAGTTATTGCTGCATTCCAATTGAAACGGTATTTTGGATCTCCAGTGATTGGGAATGGTTTAACAACTTTTGTTTGTCTCTTTTCAGAGTCATATCGCCAAACTGCCTCTGCACCTTGCATCTCTGAATACATAATTTTTGGATTAGTAGGATGAGGATAAACTCTAAAGCCATCACCGTATCCAATTGATTCCCAATCACGAGCTTCTATACCACCCGGACTTGCCGATGGTCCATACCATGAGCCATTGTCCTGTAAACCACCATAAATATTATATGGAGTTTGATTGTCAACACTTACATGATAAAACATACAGATAGGTAGGTTTTCTATTATTTCCATAGTTGTACCGCCATTTAATGATCTATATAAGCCGCCATCTGTTGCCGAAAATAGTTTATCAGAATCTTTCACATCAAACCATATATCATGAATGTCAGAATGCATATAGCCCAATCCTTTGAATGTTTTTCCACCATCGTGACTTATTGAGCCAGACAAACCTGCTTTCACAACAGTTTGTGGATCTTTTGGGTCAACGACTATTCTAGAAAAATAGAATGGTCTAACGGTTAATTCAAAATCACTATTTAAATGTTTCCATGTAGCACCGCTATCATCGGAACGGTACAATCCTTTTTCAGTTGCTTTTTCCGCTTCCACCACGGCATAAAGAATCGATGTATTTGAAGGCGCAACTGTAATTGCAATTCTTCCTAAAATTCCTGTTGGAAATCCATTGTGGATCTTTACCCAAGTCTTACCTCCATCAATACTTTTGTGTAAAGAGCTATTTATTCCACCTGAATTAAAAGACCAAGCTGTTCTTCTGTATTCCCAAAACGATGCATAAAGTATATCAGGATTTGAAGGATCCATAACCAAATCTGAACATCCGGTATTAGCATTCAAGTACAAAATTTTTGTCCAAGTTTTTCCACCATCGGTTGTTTTAAAGACACCTCGGTCTTCATTATCACCCCACAATGCTCCCATTGCTCCGACATAGACTGTGTTTTTGTCCTTTGGATGAATCTCAATCGCGCTGATTCTTTCTGTTTTTTCAAGACCCATTTTCTGCCAGTTCTTACCGCCATCATTGGTTTTGTATATCCCATCTCCTATTGAAACACTGTTTCTGGTCCATGTTTCACCCGTTCCAACCCACAATGTATTATCCGGATCTGAAGGATCAACAGCAACTGTACCA
This sequence comes from Flavobacteriales bacterium, assembly GCA_009885545.1. Classification (GTDB taxonomy): domain Bacteria; phylum Bacteroidota; class Bacteroidia; order Flavobacteriales_D; family Crocinitomicaceae; genus M0103. The sequence continues at coordinate 8,265 of VFKM01000189.1, read as the reverse complement.
ATTGATTGACAATAATCATCAAAAATGGAATTAAATTTCACTCCACCATCTTGAGATCTCCAAACCCCTCCACCTGCAGTTCCAATATAAATTGTTCGAGAATTGCTTGGGTGACCTTCAATATCAGTAACTCTTCCACTCATCAAGGCAGGGCCAATATGTCTGGCTTTAAGGTCTCCAAAAAGTTCTTTCCCTTGAATAGTCAATATTTCTTGAGCATCACTTATGGTCGCAACAAAAAGTAATGCGATGGTGCATAAATTTATTTTCATATATCTTAAATTGAAGAGCTTAATAATTATTCTTTGGGAAACTCAAAAATCTTGTTTTCAAATTCTTTATTTAATTCAATCGTTTCAAATACAATAGTTTGGCCCATTCCATCTTTTATCTTTTGAGTCATAGAAAACGGGAACATAAAACCATCAACTTCTTGATAATCTGAGTATAACGTTTGTGAAATTTGACCCTTCATATCACCAGAAGATATTTCTTGTTCTACAACAATTGGAACATAATTGTCTTTATCGAAATAGTAGTATTCTATATTTGGAATTTCCTTTTCTTCAGAGAGGGTCGTTTTTTTAGTCAATTTAATTTTAATGCATTCGGCTCCTTCGATAGTTTCATTTGCCATTAATTCAACAGTATAACCTTTATCTTTGTAGTTCACAAAAGGTGAAATAAAATCTACAGCAGCTCTTTTGGTGTTTTCTGTATCTTCAGATTCGCTTTTTTCTGCTTTCATTGTCATGAAATTTGTACTCCATGCAGTTTCACCATCAAAAGCCATTTGCGTAATTTCTTTTCCTTGAAAATTGATACTCATCATCATTTTACCGTCTTTCAAATTAACCATGTCAATTGGAATACTCATTCCGCCATAATCAACTTTTGCTTTCATTTGAACGCTCGTTATTTTTTTAATTTTATCCAAACCACCAATATTTTCAAAATACTTGGATATAATCTCATCAGCTGTTTGTCCAAAGGAGCAAATTGCAAATCCGATAAATGCTGTTAAAAGGGTTATTTTTTTCATAGAATATATTTTGGAAATAAATTTAAGAAACTCGATTAGTAAATAGTTAAAAGAGTGATAAGCGGTTAACAAGAATTTTTAATGTCCATTTTTATTGCATAAAAAAATCCTGTTTCGTTTGAAACAGGATTTAATTATAATTAATTATTTTTTTTAAAGACCAAAAGCTGCTTTAACTTTATCAACGTAATCTAATTTTTCCCATGTAAATAACTCAACGTCCATAGTTTTCACTTTTCCGTCTGGAGATTTAAATGTTTTTGAAACAACTTCGTTTTTACGTCCCATGTGACCATAAGCAGCCGTTTCAGAATAAATAGGGTTACGTAATTTCAAACGTTGCTCAATAGCGTAAGGACGCATATCGAAAATAGCTTCCACTTTCTTAGCTAAATCTCCATCAGTCATGCCCACTTTGGCAGTACCATAAGTATTGATGAACAATCCGCATGGTTTAGCAACACCAATTGCATATGAAACTTGAACTAAAACTTCATCACACAATCCTGCAGCAACCAAGTTTTTCGCAATGTGACGCGTCGCATAAGCAGCAGAACGGTCAACTTTTGATGGATCTTTTCCTGAGAATGCACCACCACCGTGAGCTCCTTTTCCTCCATAAGTATCAACAATAATCTTACGACCTGTTAATCCTGTATCTCCGTGAGGTCCGCCAATAACGAATTTCCCAGTTGGGTTAATGTGATATGTGATTTGGTCGTTGAATAATCCTTGTAATTCTGGTTTCAATTTCGCTTTCACTCGTGGAATAACGATTGAGATGATATCCGCTTTAATTTTTGCTAACATTTCTGCTTCAGCCGCAAAATCATCATGTTGTGTAGAAACAACTATTGTATCGATACGTTGAGGAACATTATCATCAGAATATTCAATTGTTACTTGTGACTTAGCATCAGGACGTAAATAAGGAATCAATTCTAATTCATTGTTGCGAACGTATGAAAGCTCTTCCAAGATTTTATGCGCTAAATCCAATGCCAATGGCATGTAATTATCTGTTTCAATAGTCGCATAACCAAACATCATTCCTTGGTCACCTGCACCTTGAGCATTTGCTTTTGATTCAAAATCATTGTTCGCAACAGCACGGTCAACACCTTGATTGATATCTTCAGATTGATCATGCAAAGCCGAAATGATTCCACATGAATTTGCATCAAACATATATTCAGACTTCGTGTAACCAATTTTTCTAATGGTTTCACGAGCAATTGATTGAACATCCAAATAAGTGGTAGTTTTGATTTCTCCAGCCAAAACAACCAATCCTGTAGTAACTAACGTTTCACAAGCAACTTTTGATTCTGGATCAAAGGCCATGAAATTATCAATTAAAGCATCTGAAATTTGGTCGGAAACTTTGTCAGGATGTCCTTCTGAAACTGACTCTGATGTAAATAAATATGACATTATATTTTCTTTAAATTATGGAAGTGCGAAATTAGGGAAAAATAATTGATACAGAAAATGAAATAAGGCAAATACAACATTATTTCAATAAAAAAGCCATCCGTCAGTTGACGGACGGATGGCTTAATTTTTAATCAATAATTTAGTTATTCATTTGTAATTACAACTCTTTGCATTTTAGATATGCTTCCTGATTTTAACGTAATGAAATACACCCCGTCATGCATGTTATTTGTATCAAAGACAGTTTGACCATTTTCTGAAACAGATTTAATGGCAACAATTTTTCCAATTATATCTGTTATAACCAATTGTCCTTCTTGATTTGAGGGAAGAGTTAAATCTACAATGAATGAAGTTGTTGCTGGATTTGGATAAACATTTATGCTAAACAATGTTGAATTTATTTCATCCAATGTTGCTGTGTTTAATACTGTAAATGACATGGTTGTATCACAACCAGCTGCAGAAGTAATTGTTACAGAATATGTTCCAGGATTCAATCCTAAGTTGTCTTCTGTAGTAACACCGTTACTCCAATTGTAAGAATAACTTGCACTATTAGCAATAATTACATTTATGCCACCATCCAAACAAGTTGCACATATTGCATTAGTTACAATTGAAGATGCTCCGAAGATTACGTTTTGATTCATAACATCGTAACTTCCACCGAAAGTACAGCCATCATTTAAATCAACTATTGTAACAGAATATGTTCCTGCTGAAAGTCCAATTATATCTTCAGTTCCTGAAGTATTTGACCAAAGGAAGGTATTGTTACCTGAACCACCAGTTAATGTTAAATCAACTTGACCAGTGCCATTCAAACATTCCTCATTAATGATTACAGCATTTACAACTGTTCCGTTTGTTTGATTACCTACAGTATATGTGAAGTCTTGATTACATCCACCTGGGAAATCAACGTTACATGTATACGTTCCTGAAGTCAAGCCAGAAACATCTTCAGTTGTTTCACCATTTGACCATAAATAAACTAGGCCAGATCCTGAAACAACGGTTTGATTAATAGAACCTACACCTTGACCGCAATAGTCTTCTGATGTTGTAGCTGTTATTTCAAAATCAATGGCATTTTCAATAACAATAGTAATCTCGTCTGAACAGCCACCGCCGCCGCCGCCGCCGCCTCCAGTTGAAGTAACAGTAAGCGTATATGTACCAGCAGGGATGTTATTCAAATCTTGGGTAGTAGCACCATTCGACCATAAATAATTAAAGCCACCACCGCCGCCGCCTCCAGTTACAGTGACATTGATTGATCCATTATTCAACCCACATGAAGCATCTATATTAGTATATGCAATACCAAAGAATGCATCATTTTCAATAGTAACCACTGAATCAACAGAACATCCAAAATTATCGGTTATTGTTAATGTATATATACCACTTGATAAAGGATTAATTGTTGGTCCGCCATTATTTACGCCATTTATGAAATAATCATCTGCCGTACCTCCTGTATAAATTACAATACTGCCATTCTCGTTATTACAAAATTCATTATTTATATCAATAAATGTGAACCCTAAACCTGAATTTTGGCTTCCGACAATTACGTTTTGTGTCGTTTGGCAATTGACCCCATCAGTTATAATAACTGAATAACTTCCTGCAGGCAATCCAGAAAGATCTTCAATGAAGGCACCAGTATTCCAAGAATAAGTGAATGGAAGAATTCCACTGGTCACCGTTAGATCGATAGCACCGTTTGGTGTTGAGCAAAAAGCATCAGTAACAATTGTACTAGCTGAAATATTAGAAAGGTTAGTATTTCCAATAACAAATGATTCGGTAAGCTCACATCCTAATCCGTCAGTAACCGTAACTGAATAGGTTCCGGATGATAATGAGATTAAATCTTGGGTATTGATTGAATTACTCCATAAATAGGTAATAATTGGAGTTCCTGTAACTTCAATATCAATGAAGCCTTGACCATTTCCGCATGTCTCATTTTGAACATTTGAGAACGAAAGAGCTAATGTCCCCGTTTGATTTGGAACAACAGCCGTTGCACTTGCTGAACAACCCAAGTCATCAGTTACTGTCAAAACATACGATCCACCATCAACATTTGATAAATCTTCTGTTAATTCACCATTGCTCCAAGAAAATGAAACGGGTGTTCCTGTTATAGTTGCATCAACAGCTCCATTTCCTTGTCCACAAATCTCATCTGTGACACTTGTAATAGCAACCCCCAATCCATTTGTGATATTATTAATTGTACCCGAATAATTGGAAGAACAACCGTAAAGATCTGTTACTAAAACCGAATATGTTCCAGCAGATAAACCTGTGAGATCTTGCACAGCAGCATTGTTAGACCATAAATAACTGTAAGGAGTTGAACCGCCAGTTACAGTAAGGTTGATTTCACCATTTTGATTCCCACACGTTTCATTGGTTACAATTCCTGACGAAGACAAGGTTCCTGCATCATTTCCAACTGTGAATGTCTGATTAATACTACATCCAGCAACATTTAAAACAGTAACAGTATAATTCCCTGCAGAAAGACCAGAGATATCTTCAACCGATTCACCATTTGACCATGAATAATTATAAGGACCTGAATCTGCAGACATTGTTAAACTTATTCCTCCAGTTCCAGAATCACATGATTCATTAGCGACTGCTGAAGAAGTGATTGCGATATTGCTTCCATTAGGAAGGATAGTGTAGCTCTGTGTTAGTGAACAACCACCAAATGAATTAATTGTAACCGAATAAGTTCCATCGGTTAAATTCGTCACATCTTGTGTATTTGCACCATTACTCCATAAATACGTAATTGGAGCACTCCCACCCGTCACGGTAATATTAATTGCACCTTGACCATTCGTCCCAACTCCAGCAATGCACGATTCATGCGTAAGAATACTATTAGAGATAGCCAGTGATCCAGGTGAATTATCTACAGTAACTGAATGTGCTAAAGAACAACCAGCATTATCCGTAATTTGTAATGTATAAATTCCTGCTGTTAAGTTTGTAAGATCCTGAGATGAAGCACCATTTGACCATAAATATGTATATGGAATTTGCCCACCAAAGATATTGACGTTAATTGCCCCGCCATTGTTTCCACATAGTGCATCAGTAACAGATTGATTACTGACCACCAAAGTTCCTGGGGAATTAATAACTGTAATTGTACCTGTATTAACCGAACATCCTGAAGCATTCGAAGCAGTACATGAATAATTACCAGCCGATAGACCTGTTAGATCTTCCGTTGTTGCACCATTCGACCATAAATAAGTTAATCCACTGCCAGAAACGGTAATATTGATTGCTCCTTGATTATTATTACAAGTCTCATTGGTTACTAAGGAACCTGTCAAGCTTACTGTACCAGTATTTAGACCAACAGTATATGTATTTGTAATTGAACAAGATGAAGCATCTGTTATTGTACATGAATAAGTTCCTGGAGCAATATTTGAAATATTTTGTGTGATTGCACCGTTACTCCAAAGATAAGTAACAGTTCCATTTGCTCCACTAACAGTTTGAGTAATTGATCCGTTGTTTCCATTACAAATTGCTGATGCAGTTTGACCTAAAACATTTAAAGATCCTGTGTTGTTTATTACAGAGAATGATTGATTTATAATACATCCATTAGCATCTGTAATAGTCAATGTGTATGTTCCAGCTGATAGTCCTTGAATATTTTGAGAACTCTCACCATTTGACCAATTGTAAACGTAACCAGGATTCCCACCTCCTATAACTACTGCAATTGCTCCGTTTGAATTTCCACATGTTTCATCTGTAATTGAACTTGATAAAATAGCAAAGCCATTTGTATTGTTTCCAACGGTAAAAGTCGATGTCTCGTTACAATTATTGGCATCAGAAACAGTTACAGAATAAACACCTGGAACCAAAGAAGAAATGTCCTCGGTTACCGCTCCATTGCTCCATTGAATAGTATAAGGGGCAACCGCATTTAATATGTTTATATTAATAGAACCATTTGCTGCTCCACAAGTTGAATTTAAAATAGTGTTTTCAGCAACATCGATATAACAAAAATTACTACATCCAGTAAGGTTATTTGCGATTGAGAAACTTGCTGTATTGCTGCAACCTAAACCATCCGTTACGGTTACTGAATAAGTCCCAGAATTCAAATTTGAAAGATCTTGAGTAGATAATCCATTTGACCATGCGTACCCGTAAGAGCCATTACCTCCACTAACGGTTATGTCAATTGATCCATTTGTCGTGTTACACAATTCATCTGAAGATGATGTAAGAACCGGATTAATCTGTCCGTTTTGATCAACAGTTATAGCTTGAGAATAGATACAACCTATTTGGTCTGTCATGGTTACGGTATAGATTCCAGCTATTAAGTTTGAAATATTTTGTGTTAAAGCTCCATTTGACCATGAGAAGTTATAAGGCATTGATCCTCCAGAAGGAGTGATAGATATTGCACCGTCATTTCCTCCAAAGCAACTTACTGGACTTGATGTTGAAGTAATTGCTAGTGTGCCAATGTTATTTACAATGAATGTTTCTGTTTTTACACAACCATTTCCATCTGTTGCAGTAATGGTATATTGACCCGCTAACAAATTACTTATATCCTCAGTGATTGCTCCATTGCTCCATAAATAAGTTACAGGGGCAACACCATTTAATACACTTGTGTTAATTGAACCGTTTGAGGAACCACAAGTTGCATTGGACGCAACTCCAGAAATAGTAATACTTTCTGGTTGTGTCAAAACGACAATTGTATCAGGTAGATCACCGATTAAACTGATGTACCAATTAAAAATATATCCATTATCTTGACCAAATTGATCTGTAACAAATACGGTCCAGGTTCCATTCATCGGTGAACCGACTAAACTTGAGAAATTCCCTTGAGGAGTATATGATCCAGCTGGTAAATAAGTATCAGTATAATTATTGCCAACACCATCTGTATAATTTCGTGTGAAATTTCCAGACTCATTAACCATTGTTCCATATACTGGAGATGCATTAAAGCAATATTCATAGCCAATACCTGGAGTAATATCCCCACTATTTCCATCAACCTGACCAGTTGCAATTGGTTCTCCTAAATCACATGATCCACCTCCGTTTTGTTCTTTTAAAGTAACAATTTGTCCTGATGGAGATTGCACTCTAATCCATAAATCTCCCAAATAAGAATGTTCCATGGTCACACAAATTTGTTGAATTTGATTCACATTTGTAATAGTTTGACCAGGATTAAAACCAGTAATAGTTAAAGGAGCTTGATAAGTAACTCCACTGCCATCTGGCAAGAAGGTAGTTCCTGCGTTGAATTGACCACCGATTACTAAAGCCTCAGCTTTACACCCATAAGTATCATTCACTTGAACAGAATATTGTCCAGCAGGTAAACCAGTTACAGGATTAGTTGTATAATTGGTAGTAATTCCATTTGGATCTGTTACAACATATGTATATGCAGGAAATCCTCCAGTAGCATTGACTAAAATTTCACCTGAATTATCTTCAAAACAATCAAGATTTGCTCCATCAAGTGTGAAACTAATAGGTTGGGCATCATTAATAGTAAGTGTTACTGTTTCCGTACCAACACAAACTCCACTTGTATAAGTTAAAGTAACTGTTTCTGCTCCCTCTAAGAGTCCATCTGAAAACGCATTAATAAAAACTGTTCCTTCAGTTTCACCCGCAGGAATTGTAATATAATTATCTAAAAAAGTATAATCGACTCCATTTACTGCTGTTCCACCTAT
>VFKM01000001.1 GCA_009885545.1 Flavobacteriales bacterium | reverse complement strand
TTCGAAATCTAAATAAACTGACATAATTATTCATTTTTGAGAGGCGAAAGTTACGAAAATAGTTTAGTTCTTCTACTTTTGTTATATGATATTATTTCCACCGGCGAAGATAAATCTTGGTTTGAATGTTTTATTTAAACGTATTGATGGGTACCATGAATTGGATACGTGTATGCTACCAATTCCTTTTACGGATGTTTTGGAATTACTGCCATCAAAAGAGTTTTCGTTTACTCAAACAGGGAATGCACTACCAGGTTTATTAGAATATAATTTATGCGTTAAAGCGTATAAGTTGATGGTTGATAAATTTGACATTCAACCCCTTTATATTCATTTACGAAAAGAAATACCCTCTGGTGCTGGTCTAGGTGGTGGCTCAGCTGATGCTGCTTTTGTTATTAAGGGTATCAACGATTTATATCAACTTAATTGCTCAATCGAACAACTTCAAAATCTTGCGTCTACTCTTGGTTCTGATTGTCCATTTTTTATAAATAATCAAGCGCAAATTGCAAAAGGAAGGGGAGAAATTCTTTCTTCTTGTAACTTAAATTTAGCTGGATATTATTTGAAAATTATTAATCCAGGCATTCATATTGGAACCAAAGAGGCGTATGATGGAATCGTATTCAATGAAAATAATCTTTCAGTTAAAGAGATTGTAGAAGGCCCAGTTTTGAGTTGGAGAGATAACTTAAAAAATGATTTTGAAACAACTGCCTTTTCAAATTATCCAGTTTTAGAGGGTATTCATAAACAATTATATTCTGAAGGTGCAATTTATGCTTCAATGTCTGGAAGCGGCTCCACGATGTATGGTATATTTTGGGACGAACCGAAATTGAGTTATTTGGAGAATAAGGACTATTTAGAGTTGATTGTGAGATTATGAATTATCAAACCTATGTTATCTATGTGCCTATGTGTTTCAAATTGAATAAAAGTAGATGTATGAGTTATGAATTTTCAAGTCTATGAAATCTATGTGCCTATGTGTTTCAAATTGAATCACCAAACATAAATGTCATTTCTTCACAACTCTTTTTACAACTCTATCACCACCTTCATTCTCAATTACAATCAAATAAATCCCACTAGCGCAGTCTGATAAATTTAAGGTTGCAATATGAGAGAATAGTTGATTTGAAAGAATAGTATTACCATATAAATCAAACACATTGAAAGACAGTTCTTCTGATGTCTCGGAAAACAATGTAATTGTTCCGTCGGTTGGATTCGGGTATATAATGAGGTCTAATTTGTTGCCAATTTCTTTTATTTCTGATTGACTATTTGGGTCTACTTCAAAGTGGTAAAGGCCTCCCAAGTCTTGGCCAACAAACATATTTAAATATCCATCTTGGTCTAAGTCATTAACATGAAATGAGCTGTAGGCGCCAACATTCAAATTCAAATAATTAGCGGAGACCAATGTAAAACTATTTCCAGAAAGAAGATTGGATTCAATATCAATGTAATAATGTAATTTTCCATCAATTCCACCTAAAAATAAATAGGTAGTATCATTATTTTTAAAAAAATGAGGGGTAGGAAATCCATCTGGTGAAGTTGTAGCAAGATCAATATTGCCTAGTGTATCATTCATCAATTGAAAACTTGGACTGTTTAAAGATCCAATATTTTCGTAAAAAAGGAGTTCACCTGTTTTCTTTCCTATTATTAAATCTAACAATCCGTCTTCATTCAAATCGAATAGTTGGGGAGAAGCATATTGTCCAGCTGAAATTATTGCCCCAAAGTTATCCGTGTAATTAAGAATAGGTGTTGCGAATGAGATTGAAGGAATTACACTCGTATTTTGATAATAAGCTAAGGTCCCATTTTCTAGACCTAAAATTAAATCTTTGTCACCATCATTGTCAATATCTCCAAAAGTCGGTACCATTCTTAAACCAAAAGTTGAAGTTGTTAAGTTCAAAAAATCATTGTCTATGAAAGTGAATACTGGATTGTTCGACGTTCCGGTATTTTTGTAGTAGGCAATACTACCTTCTTTATTTAATGTTGGTTTATATCTAAAAAAATTCGTGATAAAAAGGTCTTCTAAACCGTCTTGATCAAAATCAAAAAAAGTGGGAATACTGCCAGTTCCATGTTCGATCATTTCATTTTGCAGAAAATCATTATCTTGGTAAGAAAACAATGGGTTATTATTTGTTCCCACGTTTTTATAGTGTAAAACGCTCGTTTCATTTTCAGATATATTTTTAGCATTTGCACCAACAATTAAATCTTTCAACCCATCAAAATCTGTATCAACCCAAAATGCTGATGGAAACATCTGCATACTTACGGGTAGAGAATTACTTGGAAACGCTCCATCAACACTTATCATTAGGGAATTAGTATTTGGTGAGGACCCACCATTGGTTAATAAATTCAAATTGGGATAAGAAACATCACCAAGTACCAAATCTAATACTCCTGAATTATCAATGTCTATAGCTAAAACTGTTGACCCAGAATGTTTAGGTTCCATTGCAGTGGGTTTTTTTAATTCAGAGGATTTCAAAGGATTGGTCATTTCAGCTCCAGGGATATTCCCTGTTGTACATTCTAATGTGGCATCATTCAAATAAACACTATTGTTATTTAAATCTTCGCGAAAACCTCCCCAACATTGATTCTTTAAAACAAATTCTAATGAATCTGGAACGCCATATAAATCTATACTTTGATTTTGATGATATTCTAAACGTTCGCCACCAATGTGATACGTAAGAATATCTATGTCTCCATCTCCCTCAACATCTACAAGAGCCGGAATATCAGAAGAACTAACATATAGATTAAGATAAGCTCCCCAATAATCAGAATACAATAAATTCTTTGCTACAACCCATTGAATTCCATTTATAATGTCTCCAACATTTCGATATACTTTAATGCCACCGACACCATAAACGAAAAGATCTTTTCTCCCATCATTGTCATAATCAACCATCATTGCTCTATATCTTATATCATTCGGGAAATAATTTTGGGCGTTGTATTTGAAAGTGTATTGTTTTACGCCATTTATAGTTTCTTGGAGAAAAACTCTAATATTATCACTACTTCTATCGAAGACAAAAAGATCTAAGTCACCATCAAAATCAAAATCAAAATCCGAAATTTGCACATAATTTAATCCCCCCGACCAAGCTAATTTAGAAGTGTCCGAGCCAACCTTAACGATAATTGAGTCTGAATATTCAAAATTGAATTGGGATCTCAATTGATTGAAAACCAATAATAAAAAACCAATTATTAATATTACTTTTTGCATAATCTATTGTTGAAGAAGAAATACGTTTTTAGAAATCCAATAGAGGCATAAAAAAACTATTATTTCAAGGCAACTTTATACTTCCAAATTAGTCAATTTTGTAAACAAATAAAAATCGATGAATAAAATTATTACTTTTTTCTTCTTGTTATTAACAGGTTTGATATATGCACAGGATAGCGTTTCTGTTCTTTTTATTGGAAATAGTTATACGTATGTAAATGATTTACCTACTGTCTTTTCAAATTTGACCACTTCATTAGGTGATGAGGTGACATTTGATTCGAAAACGAATGGTGGGTATACTTTTCAAAATCATCTTAATGATCCATTAACTTTTACTAAAGTTCATTCGAAACCATGGGATTTTGTTGTGATTCAAGGACAAAGCCAAGAGCCATCGTTTCCAACAAGTCAAGTGAATATAAATACATTGCCACCCGCTGTTCAAATTGCTGATAGTGTTTATGCTAATTCATATTGTTCTCAATCTATGTATTTTATGACATGGGGAAGACAAGTTGGCGACCCACAATGGGATTCAATAAATACATTTGATAAAATGAATGGGCGTTTAAGAAACGCTTATTTACGAATCACAGATTCAGCGCAAGGTTCTGTGGCGCCTGTCGGAGTTGCATGGAAGTATGTAAGAGATAATTACCCTGCGATAAATCTATACTCTGCAGATGGTTCACATCCAAGTTTGGCTGGAACATATCTTGCTGCTTGTGCTTTTTATGCATCTGTTTTTAGAAAAACACCAGTTGGAGCAAGTTACACTGCAGGTTTAGATTTAATTACCGTCGCTGCTTTACAAAATTCCGCGGCGTTGTGTGTTCTTGATAGTTTGGAAGTGTGGCATTTAAGGGCTAAAGAGGATATTGCGATTTCGGATTTTCAGTTTGAAATAACCGGAAATTCAGTGCTATTCATCAATAACAGTTGGAGAAGCACCGATTATGAATGGATTTTTGATGATGGTTCTACATCGGTAGAAGTAAATCCGTTTCATACGTATTCAAGTAATGGAATTTATAATGTTCAATTAATTGCTACTAATGAATGTGGTGACGATACTTTAACTATTCAAATAGAGATAGCACAAGTAAGTTTAACAGATTTAAATCAAATTTCTTTTCATAAGAAAACGATTGAATCAGGTTTGTACGAAATTGTCGGTATTCCAACTAATAAAATTAAGAATGTCGCAGTTTTCGATCTTTCTGGAAAGGAATTGAAACTGGCAAAAGAGGAGTTTACTCTGTCTGAAACTGACTTGTTAAAAATAGATCTTCGCAAGTGCCAAAAAGGATTATACTTTCTTAAGATTTCTACAGAATTAGGAGATTTAACAATTGATTTACCCGTTTATGATTTATAAGCGAATGAGAATCTGTATTTTAAATAAAAATCACTCTTGATAAAGTCCAAATTGTCATCATAGATAATAATATTTGTTTTTAATCAAATTCCATCGGAACCTCTATTGCTAGGATTTTACTTTGTTTATTGGCAATTATAGACACTGTTTCTGTATCCCAAACTCCTAATGCATCTCTTTGTTTTAAAAACTCTTTGTTAATTGAAATTTCTCCTTCAATAAGCATAAAATATACACCATTTCCTTTTGAATTGATAGTGTATGAAATTTCTGTATTTTCTTCAATAACGGCAATTTTTATCCATGCGTTTTGATGAATCCAAGTTCCTTCATCCTCTATATTTGGACTGACCAATTGCAAAAAATTATTCTTCATTGCTTGCACATCCATTTCAAATTGGTCATAACGAGGGACAACGTTTCTCTTATTTGGGAAAATCCAAATTTGAAACAAACTCAATGGTTCATCTTTGTTGGGATTAAATTCGCTGTGTTGAATTCCAGTTCCAGCACTCATTACTTGTATCTCTCCTGCGTTTATTACTGAAGAGTTTCCCATACTGTCCTTGTGTGCGATAGATCCTGATAGAGGAATAGTAATGATTTCCATGTTATCATGTGGATGTGTTCCAAATCCTGCACCAGGTGAAACTATGTCATCATTTAAAACGCGCAATGCACCGAAATTTGTTCGATCTGGATTATACCAACTTGCAAAGCTAAATGAATGTTTTGCATTTAACCAGCCATGGTTGGCTTCACCTCTAGATTGTGCTGAATGAAATAGTGTCTTCATTTCTTAAGTTTAATTTAGTAACAAAGTTAATACAATTTCTGATTTATATACCACGGTAAATAAAATAATATTATGAATCATTTTTAAAAAGATTAAATTGATTTTAAGTGTTTTTTGAAACTGAAATAATTGATTATATATTATCTAAAAACTAGAATATAATAATTTCGAATGCATTTAATTAATTATTGATCTCAATAAAATAAGAGTTTATCGTAGCAAAAATACTTGTATTGTTCGTTTCGAGCTTGTTGTGAAAAACCTAATTACTTAATATAAGTACCGAATGGTATATGAATAAATTAACTAGTCCTAAAATTGAATTTATGGGTTTTAAGACTAGTTATTTCTAATAGTTATTTTAATAAGTGAAAATAACAATGCCCCTCAATAATATTTTCATTGAAATCGGTAGCTATATATTTAATAAAATAAACACCTTCTTCCACTAATTTTCCATTTGATTTACCATCCCAACCTTGATCTAAGTGAGTCATTGTAGTTATTTCATTACCCCAACGATTTAATATTAATGCTTCATATTTTGCTCCATATTCAACGTCAACAAAATAAATATCATTATTACCATCTCCATTTGGAGTAAAGACATTAGGAGGAAGCACAGTCATTGGTGGAATAACTTCAATTTGAGTTGACCATGTATCAGAGCAAATCCCATTAGATGCAGTCAATACAATGGTATAAATTCCAGGAGTATAGTAGGTATTAGAAATATCACCTAATAAGTTAGTGTTTTCGATCGTTCCATTTCCGAAATCCCAGACATAACTTGTCGCGTATAGACTTAAATTTGTAAAATCGGCTGTCATTGGAGCATTCCCATAGATGTCCATGGTAGAACCATTTGCAATTGGTAAAGTCAAAGCTGTAACAATTACATCATCAGAGTCAACACAACCATTGGCATCTGTTCCTGTTAATGTGTATGTAGTAGTTCCTGCAGGTGGAGTAAAAGCAATGCCATCATTTATATCATTATTCCATGAATAAGTAATAGCTCCAGTCCCAGTCAATATTACTTCAGAAGGTGTAACACCATTTGGCTCACATAATATTTGATCTGTTCCTCCATCGACTACGGGCAAAGGATTTATAGTTATGGTTGCAGTTTGAGTTTGAACTTGTGAACACTGAGCTATACTTGATTCTGAAATACTTGTCAAGGCAATTACATATGTGCCCGGAACATCAGTTGGAGCAAGTATTGTAACTGGTACACTCGTAACGATTGGATTTTGTGGTACGCCGTTAAGGGTGTAATTAATTGTGTATGGAGCAGTGGCTCCAGAACCTTCAAAAATAACAGCGGTTGGGGGTGAATTTTCACACAGGGCAACAGTTCCTGTGACAGTAGCTGTTGGAGACGGGTTAACAGTTATCGTAAATGGTATTATTTGCGGTGCTGTACATGAGCCATTTTCACTTACAGTCAAAGTATATGTCGTCGTGACCAGAGGGCTAGCAATTGGGTTAGCGATGTTCGCATTACTTAATCCAGTTGCTGGCGACCATGAAAAATTATAAGGCCCATTATTACAGCCATCAGATGCGGATGCTGTAAATTGTGTGTTTTCAGAAGCACAAATGGTGTCTTCAGCCAAACTTGCATCTACAACAATAGGACTTGCGCCGGCAACAGTAAATGTTTGCTCGGCAGTATATATCATACAAGATGTTTCAGCAGCTCTCCATTTATATGTTCCTGGACAAAAGTTAGAAATATCTATTACAGTAAGAGGATATGGGGTTATCAATGTATTGGTCGTCGAAGATGCAGTCCCACCATTCAAACAGATCTCTGCAGAAAAATAATTTGGAACACCTGTAAAAGTTGCGTTATCGCATATGATTTCTATTTGAACAGTATAACAACAATCCCAGCCTGCATTACTTGTAAATGTTAATTCTAAATTGGTTCCAACAATGTTTTGTGTAACATTGGAAAGGGCTCCACATGGACTACAAGCATGAAATTTGGAACTAAAAAATATAAAACTGAATAGTAGTAATAGTGATAAATTAGATTTCATTTTTTTGTTTATTTAGTTGTTTAATTCAATTCAAAAGAATAGAGTGTATTTTGCAAGAAAAAGTTGCACTTAATTTGAATTTTTAATTAGTAAGTTCAATTTCCTTTCAAGTTCTTCAATTCTTTTAATTAACTCAATATTATCATTCTCCAAATTAGTGATTTTAATTTCTTGTTCTTGAATTGAATTTATCAAAGGTAAAACAAATTCAGCATAACGAAGTGAATAAAAGTCATCTTTGTTTTTCGGCTTAACTAAGCCGCTAAAATCAGCATTTAAACTATTGAGTATTTGCTCGACATCTTGAGCTATTAAGCCTGAATAAATTACATTTTCTTGTCCCTTAGCAGTATAGTTATATTGAACTGGTCGAAGTTCGGTTATGAATTCTAACCCTAAATTAAACTCTTCAACATTAGACTTCAAACGCTTATCTGAAAAAGTGCTCCAACCAACTTGGCCACCAATTGATGTAACCGCAGTATTACCAATTATTATAGAGTTATCAGCATTAACAATTGCACCTGCTCCAAAAGCCGATGCGTTAGTAAGATTACTTGAAGCCATGTCCGCTTCAAAGCCAACTATTGTATTATTACTTCCAGAAATATTTCCGAGCCCAGAAAAATTACCAAGAAAAACGTTAAAGCTTCCAAAGTTGTTGAAGTAACCTGCATGTGCTCCAATAAAGGTGTTTTCTTCTCCACTAGTGTTCGAACTTCCAGTTGTTACACCCATAAATGAATTATGATTTCCATCAGTATTTGATTGACCCGCATAGGCTCCAATAAAAGTATTTTCTATTCCATCAACATTACTGAAACCAGCTCTTCTACCTAAGAAAGAATTCATGTCTCCATTAATATTCGCTGAACCAGTTTCTGTTCCTACGAACGTGTTTTGAGATCCAGATAAATTCGCAGCGCCCGAATTATATCCTAAAAATGAATTATTGAATCCAATTGTATTAGATTCCCCCGCATTATTTCCAACAAACAAGTTTCCAATACCATTAATCCATAACACCTTTCTATTATTGATCATATAGCTGCTGTCCAATGGGATATTTATATGTCCATTAATATGGAGTTTTTGTAATGGAGAACTTATTCCAACACCCACTTTTTCGCCATTATTAAAAATATTACTGTTGTTTATAACCCAAGTAGTTCCATCCCAAAAAGGTGTGTTACCTGCACTAATCCCATTTGGTAAAAAAGCAATTCCGGAATAGTTCGAATATAAGGCATACGGGACACTTAATAATTCACTTGTGCCAAATGGTATATAAGTCGTGCCACCTGATAAGTCTCCTTCAATTTCAATGTATTTTGCTCCATTCGACCAATCAACTAACGCTAATGTTCCAATCAAAGGATTTCCGGCACCAATTGATAGGGTAAAAAGACCATAATCATTTGTCGTAACCGAGTGAGTTTCTTGAAAAACAATTACGCCTGAAGCGCTAAGGTTGTGAATTGACATTCTTATACTTACTGGCAAATTAGGTAAAATCAAACCAGTCGAATTACGTGCAATGGATTGGTATTTGAACAAGTTTGGGGCTTGTGCAAATATTGTATTTGAACATATTACAGAAAATGCAATGAATGAAATTTTCAGAAAATTAGTTAGCATCTTTTAGTTTTATTAAGCGTTGAATAGTGCGAATGTCATTAGTAGAATTTATTATCTCAAAATAGTAATAACCAGCTGCCAATGATGAGAGATCAATTGTTTGTCGATTACTAGTAGTAGAAAACAAAATATTTTTGTGTAGAACTATTTTGCTTTGATAGTCAAAAATTGTGATTAGAAAATCAGAGTTAATTTCATTCATTTGTATATTAACTTCCGAAATAAATGGGTTAGGGTAAATTGTAAGATTATCAGAATTTATTATATCTAAAAAACCTAAATATCCCTCTTGAATTTGCTGAAAACCTTGCGTAAGTTCATGATTTGTGGAAGTAAATGTTTCAGTTATTACTTCACCTAAGGTCCAAGACAAACTACCTTCTGAATTATTCCAAAATTCACCAGTATTACAAATCACCTCTTGAGATGAAACCTTTTCTGAAAATAGAATAAGTAATATAAAAGCGTATTTAAATTTCATTTAATTTGAAACATAAAATATTTCGAAATTTACAATAATTAAATTATTTCTAGTCTAATTAATTAAGAAGAATTTGTTTTAGAAATAATTGATGATTCAATTTTTAATAGTTTATTGGTGATATTTCTTAAAAAACGGACTAATTATGGTTTGATTTAAAATAATAATAATAAGCATTTTTTAAATCGCTTATCGGATTCAGGAGAAGCCTTTTTTGAATAAGTTATAACTACACAATAACAATCAGGATACGTAATAAAAAACAAAACCCCTAAGAAATTTGATACTTCTTAGGGGTTTCTAACCTTTCAGCCATAAAAGGCATGCTTTTAACGTTTTTTTTAGCGATTTGGTTGGAATTATTTTTATTTCTCAATTGAAATTTTCAAAGAAAATACACTTTTCTAAAAAAAAATATTGACAAATAGCAAAAACTTATAGTACTTTGTAATATAATTAAAAAATAGTTTATATTTACAAAAAAAAATAGTATGATTTTATTTAATAAATTAATCCTTTCAATTTTTGGATGTTTATTTTCGTTTCTTGTTTATTGTCAAGAAATAAATATTTCAGGGATTGTTAAAAATGATAAAAACGAAGTAATGCCATTCGTGAGTGTCAAAGTAAAAAATCAGAATATTGATGTCTTATCTGATATTAATGGTTTTTATTCTTTAAATGCAATTGACTCTTCTTTTTTATCTTTAATATTTTTCTACTCTGGCTATGTGAAGCAAGAAATTGTAGTAAATAATAGAAATGTAATTGACGTTGTATTATTGCCACAGTTTAAAGAGCTTGACCAAGTCATTATAATTGGTTATGGTGAAGCAACAAGTAAAGAACTTACTGGAGCAACTGGTAAAGTAAAAGGCGAAGATATTGAAAAATTGAATGTTTCAAGAATGGATCAAGCATTGCAAGGCCAAGTTTCAGGAGTTTCTATAAATACAAACTCTGGCTCTCCAGGTGGTTCTTCAAATATACGTATAAGAGGCTTATCCACTTTTGGGGATAATGATCCATTAATATTAGTTGATGGGGTCGTATATGACTCTGATGGATTAAATGCCCTTAATCCGTCAGATATAAAATCAATTAATGTTTTAAAAGATGCAACAGCAGGTATTTATGGTGTTAGAGCTGCTAATGGCGTTATTATAGTCGAGACAAAGAATGGAAAATTAAATAGCAAGCCCAAAGTTGAATACTCTGGTTATTATGGAATGCAAGAAACTTCTAAAAGACTTGATCTTTTGAACGCTCAAGAATATGCAATAATTAAGAATGAGATGTTTGCTATGGGCGGTCAGTCTATGCCTTTCAATAATACTAATCTTGGAGTTGGTACAATTTGGCAAGATTCAGTTTTTAAGATGGCTCCTGTGCAAAGTCATAATATTAGTTTGAGTGGAGGAACTTTTAGTACCAAGTATTCAATTGGCTTAGGTTATTTTAATCAGGATGGAATTGTTGGGGGAGACAAATCAAATTTCTCTAGATATAATGCTAGGGTAAATTTAAGTACCGATTTATCTTCAAAGTTAAAATTCAACAGTGTATTTCTGTATTCAAGCGATAGCAGAAGTACGTTGCCTGAAAATGGAATTGGTTCAGTTCTATATAATACAATAAACGCATTTCCAAATGAACCAATTATAACTCCTGATGGAAATTATTCATATTTAGATGAGGTAAGTGATATAATAAATCCAATTGCTCAAATTCAAAATCAATACAATTGGAGCACAGCGAACAAATTTGTTGGAAAAGAGGAGTTTCTTTATGAATTTAATGATCATTTTTCATTTACTAATCGTGTCAATTACAATTATGCAATCGTTAATTCAAAAGTATTTTCTCCACTAGTTTGGTATGGTGATGGAAAATATGCAAATACAGCATTAAATGCTGAGCTTGAGTCTCCTCTTGTTGAAATCGCAGATGACGTCTTTCTGGAAAGAGGAGCAGCTGTCTATGAAGATAGATCATCTTTTCTAGATTTGACATATGAAAGTTTTCTAAATTATGATCGCATTTTTGATTCTGTCCATAGGTTTAAAGGTACGCTTGGAGTTTCTGTTTTTCAAAGAAAGGGCGAGTCATTAAATGGAACAGCATTTAATATTCCAAATAATTCATTGGATTATGCGGATATTTCTGCGAACACAGCTGAAGGTGGATTTCTAAATAATGTTGGGTCTTGGGAATACAAAGAAAGGCTTGTATCTTCCTTTTTGAGAGTAGAATATTCCTACTCCAGTAAATATATGTTCTCTTTTATTTTAAGACGTGATGGATCTAGTAAATTTGGTGAAAATAACCGTTATGGATGGTTTCCAACATTATCTGCCGCATGGATAGTGTCAGATGAAAAATTCTATAATATTAAATTTATAGACTATTTCAAGCTTAGGGTAAGTTATGGAATATCTGGGAATGATCAAATACAAAACTTTGCTTACAGAGCATTACTTAATGGTGAGGGAGTTTACGTTTTTGATGATATAATTACGCAAGGAGTTGCTATCGGAAGACCAGCAAATCCAGATCTTAAATGGGAAACTACTAGACAATTCAATGCCGGGATGGATCTTACATTTTGGAAAAAAATTGATTTTACAGCAAATTATTTTATAAAGAACACTTTTGATCTTTTATTTCAACCTGATGTTACTGCAATACTTGGATCATATGGTCCTGGTGGTTATCCTCCAATAATTAATGCGGGTGATGTTTCAAATAAAGGTATTGAATTGGAATTAGGTTATAAGACGAATGCAAAAAAAGCTTTTAAAGTAGAATTTAGCACAAATTTTACTAAAATAAATAACAAAGTAACAGGTGTTCCTGAAGGAGTGGATTATCTTCCTGGTGCTGCATTTAGCGTTGGTGGAGATGTTGCAACAAGATTTCAACAAGGCTATGAGATAGGATATTTCTTTGGATATGAAATGGCTGGCATTTTTCAAACACAAGAAGAAATTGATGCTTCTCCAGTTGTGCAAGAAGGTGCTCAGCCTGGTGATATTATCTTTGTAGATCAAAATGGAGATGGGATAATTAATTTTAACGATGACTCAGATAAAACAAATATAGGTTCACCTATTCCAAGTTTTACAATAGGTGCATCTTTAAACTTAAAATATAAGGCATTCGATCTTGGCGGAACGCTATATTCTTCTGTAGGACAGGAAATAATTCGAAACTATGAAAGGCAACAACCATATGCAAATCAATTAGCATATGTAATAGATCGTTGGACTGGTCCAGGATCAACTAATGAGAATCCTCGCTTAACGACAGGACCAACTAATAATAATCTATTTTCATCTTATTTTGTTGAAAAAGGGTCTTTTCTTAGATTAAGAAATGTTCAATTTGGCTTTACTTTACCAAATAAATTAATAAAACGCTTAAAGATGGATTCTTTTAGAATATATGTAAGTGCTAATAATCTTGTCACATTGACAAAATACAGAGGTTTTGATCCTGAGATAAGTTCCCCTAATGCTTTATCTGCAGGTGTAGATTATGGTTTTTACCCTCAAGCAAGAACTTTTATGGGTGGTGTTCAAATAAAATTTTAAGATGAAAAAATATATAAAATTTCCGGTACTAGTTGTTTTAGCAATTCTTATATCCGCAGGTTGCAAAAAGTTTTTAGCGGTTGACCCTCCTTATACACAGGATGCTGAAAACTTTTTTCAGACACCAGAAGATTATGAAAAGGCCCTTACTGGAGCATATGACCTGCTACAAGCCTCTTTTATATCTCTATGGATAGGAGAAATTGCTTCTGACAACTCAATAGCTGGTGGTGAAAGTGTAAACGATTCTCAAGGGCTTCATCAAATAGATCTAATGAGTCAAGGAGGTGTTAATAACGAATTAAGAAATGTACTTCGTTGGAATTATGCTGGTATTACACGAGCAAATTATATTTTAGAATTTAAAGACAATATTAATTTTAATGGCAAAGATAGAATTATTGCAGAAGCAAGATTTTTGCGAGCTTATTATTATTTTGAACTTGTAAAATTCTTTGGTGATTTGCCTTTGATTATTGATAAAAGAATAGGAATAGAAGAAGCGAGAACTATTCCAAGATCTCCAAAATCAGAAATTTATGCGCAAATTGAAGAAGATTTGATTTATGCTTCTTCCATTTTAAGCACTGTAGCTTCTCAAAAAGGAAGAGCGACAAAAGGTGCAGCGCTTTCATTACTTGGCAAGGCATATTTATATCAAAATAAATATACAGAAGCAGCAGCAGCTTTTGATCAAGTTATTGCAGGTGGCTCATATAGTTTATTTGCAGATTACACGACTCTTTTTGCTGTATCAAATGAAGGTAACAGTGAAACAGTTTTTGATATTGAATATTCTGGTTTAGAAGGTGGAGGTTATGGATGTTTAGTTTGTTTGGAAGGAAATGCTGCACCTGGTTTTCATGGGATTAGACAATATAATGGCCCAATTTATGGGGATGGGAATAGCTATAATCTTCCAACTCAGGCTCTTTACGATGCGTTTTCACCTATCGACCCAAGAAGAGATGCAACTATCCTTGACATTGATGCTTTTATTAGTGCACAAGCAAATCCAGAGAGCATAACCTATGCAATAGGAGCAGGTGGGCATACCGGATATTATAATAATAAATATATTAAACGGCAAGGTGAACTTGGTCTCCCAGATAATGATTTAACAAGTCCTGTCAATTATAAAGTAATTCGATATGCAGATGTTTTATTAATGGCGGCTGAAGCACATTATCAAAATGGGAATACGAGTTATGCGCAACAGTTAATAAACCAAATTAGATCAAGGGCGGGTATTCCTGGTATTTCTTTGAGTTCTATCAATGATATATACAAAGAAAGACGATATGAATTATCAGGAGAAGGCCATAGATTTTTCGATTTAGTTAGAACAGGACAAGCTGCAACGTATATTGTTGGATTCCAATCTGGAAAAAATGAGTTATTTCCTATTCCTCAAGTTGAAATAGATCTTACAGGCGGTAATTGGAGTCAAAATCCAGGGTATTAATAGTTTTTTAAAATATAAAAAATGAAACAAATAGCATTAATTTTTATCTCAATGGCGATGCTTTTTTTAGGTTGCCAAAAAGAACACCCATCAATAGGAGATCCTCCTACCAATGAAGAAGCTTCTTTTACTTACACCCCTTCTTCAGCTAGTGCTAATATTATTGAATTTTCTGCCGCGAGTAGTGATTTTCAATATATTTGGGATTTTGGAAATGGAACAAAAGGACAAGGTGCTTCAGCTACTTCAAGTTATCCTTATGCTGGGACATATACAGTAACACTAACTGTTTTCAATAAGGGAGGCAGCAAAAGTTCAAGTCAACAGATAGTTATTGCTCAAGATGACTTGTCACTTTTAAACAATCCTCTTTTCACTATGCTTACAGGAGGAATATCTGGAACAGGTTTTAAGACATGGGCTGTAGATTCAATTTCATCAGGACATTTAGGTGTTGGACCGGATCCTATCAGTGCTTTAGGTAATGTCCCAGAATGGTGGGCAGCAGCCTCTATGGAAAAAGCTGGCTGCGGATTATATGATGATAGATATAAATTTTACTTGGATGGATTTAAATTTGACATGGAAAATAATGGAGATGTCTATGTGCATAACTCATTATCGGCAAGTTTTCCAGGCTCCTTTCTGAACCTTTCTGATTATACCGCTCCATACACTAATCAATTAAATGAATCTTGGCTATTGACCGAAGGGGCGGACACAACCATTACTATTTCAAATAATGCATTTATTGGATTTTACACAGGTGTTACGACTTATAAAATAATAGATATCACTGATTCAACGTTATATCTCCAATATGGACATTCTAGTGGTGGACTTCTTTGGTATTTGAAATTGAAAAAAATATAATACTTAATTTTTAAAATATGAAACTCTATTTAATTGTTGTATTTCCTTTGCTTTTATCTTGTAAAAAAAATAATGATAATCCAGTTATTACTTTACCTACTAATTTAACTACGGAAATTATTGTTAATGCTTCTATGGTTAGTGCTCATGTTCAAGCTGTGAATGCAAATTTTTATACTGTTACTTTTTATCAAGGAAGTGATTCAACTGTTGTTGAATCTACAGATGGAATTGCCAATCATACTTATACTGCTTCTGGAACATACATTATTCGTTCCAAAGCTCATACAACATATGAAGATTTTATTCAAAAAATTGATACAGTAATTATAAATCTAGCACAAGGAACGGGAAGTGCACCAGTAAGTGGATATACAACTCCAATGAGTTATGCAGGTTATACATTGGTTTGGAATGATGAGTTTGATGGTACTATATTATCATCTGATTGGGTTTATGATATTGGCTCAGGAAGTGGTGGATGGGGTAATAATGAATTACAGTATTATACAAATCAAAATGCTATCGTTTCAAATGGAATACTAGAAATAAAAGCTAAAGTAGAAACTATTAATACTCAACAGTATTCATCTTCACGAATTAAAACACAAAGTATCAATTCTTGGAAATATGGAAGAATCGATGTTCGTGCTGCTTTGCCAAAAGGAAAAGGAATATGGCCTGCATTGTGGATGTTAGGGGACAATATAACAACAGCTGGGTGGCCAAATTGTGGAGAAATCGATATTATGGAAATGATTGGTGGGGCTGGTTATAATGATAAAACAATTTATGGAACTGCTCATTGGGATGATAACGGCACACATGCTCAGTTCGGAGATAATTATAGTCTTTTGTCAGGAGATTTTTCAGATGAATTTCATGTTTTTTCAATTATTTGGGATGCAAATTCGATTAAATGGCTAGTAGATGATGTTCAATATAATATTCTGGATATAACACCTGCGCAGTTAAGTGAGTTCCAACAAAATTTCTTTTTGATCTTTAATGTTGCAGTAGGAGGGAATTGGCCTGGAAGTCCAGACGGAACAACAATCTTTCCACAGTCAATGTATGTCGATTACGTTCGTGTTTTTCAATAATATTAAAGAAACTACTTAACCATTTAATTATGAAATACCTATTTATAGGAATATTTTTTTTGAGTCTTTTAGTTTTTTCTTGTGCAGATTTAAAGGAAACTAATGAAACTAGAATTGATAATTTATTGAATAAAATGTCACTGGAAGAGAAAGTTGGTCAAACTTGCCAAATTACTCTAGACGTTATTTTAGATAGAGACGAGAAGGGAAATGCATTAGTTCCTGCTAGTGTTAACGAAAAATTATTAAATGAAGCCATTGATACTTATAAAATTGGATCAATACTTAATGTAGGGTCTCATACATTGTCTTTAGTAGAATGGAATGGGGTCATTGAATCCGTCAACAAACCATATATTTCTAACACATCTAAAATTCCTGTGATATATGGTGTTGATGCAATACATGGGATGAATTATACAATTGACGGAACACTTTTTCCTCAAGAAATTGGATTGGCTGCAACTTGGAATTTAGATCTTGCGAAAAGATTTGCTGAAATTACAGCCTACGAAACAAGAGCGTCAGGAATAAGGTGGAACTTTTCTCCAGTCCTAGACCTTGGCAGACAGCCATTATGGTCAAGAAATTTCGAAACGCTTGGGGAAGATCCTTATTTGGCTTCAGAAATGGGTGCCGCAATTGTGAAAGGGTATCAAGGTGAGAAATTAGATAAATTTCATGTTGCTGCTTGTATGAAGCATTTTGTTGGATACTCTGCAACCTCGAGCGGAAGAGACCGAACACCAGCATGGATTCCAGAAAAATATATGAAAGAACTTTATTTGCCTTCTTTTAAAAAAGCGGTTGATGCCGGAGCGTTAACAGTTATGGTCAATAGTGGTGTTGTAAATGGAATTCCAGGTCATATCAATTATCATTTGTTAACTGAGACATTAAAAGAGGAATGGGGGTTTAAAGGATTTGCTGTTTCTGATTGGGAAGATTTTATTATGTTATCGACTGTACATCATACTTCTGAAACTTTGGAAGATGCATATATTAAAGCTTTCAACGCAGGATTAGATATGAGTATGGTGCCTTTAAGCCCACAATATCAAGAGTATTGTAAAATCATAATTGATGCAGTAAAATCAGGCAAGATTTCTCAAAAAAGATTAAATGATGCAGTCAGTCGTATTTTAAGAGTAAAATTAGAGATTGGTCTTTTTGATGATTTGAATTATAAAATGGAGGATTATAATGACTTTGGGAGCGAAGAATTTAGACTTTCGGCAATGAATACTGCTTTAGAATCTATAACTCTTCTCAAAAACTCCAATAATATTTTACCTCTTTCCAAGGGAAATAAAATTCTAATTGCAGGACCAACTGCTGATAATCTTATATACTTAAATGGTGCATGGACTCATACCTGGCAAGGAATGGATACAACCTTTAATACAAAGGGTTGCAAAACTGTTCGTGAGGCATTCGAATCAAAGTTTGGGAAAGAAAATTGTTTGTTTTCAAAAGGAGTGGAGCTTTATAATGATAAGAATTTCGAAAATTCAAGATTCGTTCAAATCGAAGATTATAAACAAAAAGTTGATTTGGCTGATGTAGTTGTTTTATGCTTGGGAGAAATGCCGTCAACAGAAAAACCTGGTGATATAAGATCATTAAATCTTGACGCTGAACAAAGAGAATTGGCAAAAATTGCTTACCAGAAAAATAAGAAGGTTATTCTCGTTTTACTAGAGGGTAGACCAAGAATTATTAACGATATTGTCAATGAAGCATCTGCAATAATACAATGCTATTTACCAGGAGATTATGGTGCTGATGCTTTGGTTAAACTTATAAGTGGAGAAGCAAATTTTAGTGGTAAATTACCCTATACTTACCCAAAATATGATGGGATTATTGAATTTTATGATCACCCAAGAAGCGTTGACCGAGATAAATCTGGTGGATTTGATGCTTTTGATCCCCAATGGGAATTCGGTTTTGGATTATCCTATTGTCAATTAAAATATAGTGAGTTAAAAATAAGTTCTCCAATAATGAATGCAAATGATAGCATCGTTATAACTGTCAAAGTTAAGAATGAAGGTAATATGGCTGTCAAAGAGGTGGTTCAATTATACATTAGTGATGATTATGCAAGTGTTATTCCTGAAGGAAAGAAGTTAAAAAGATTTCAAAAGATACAAATAGAATCTAAAAGTGAAAAAACGGTAACCTTTACTATTTTTAAAGAAGATTTGAAATTCATCAACTTGGATGGAGAATTTGTTATTGAAGAGGGTGACTTTTCCTGCAGGATCGGAAATTTAATGTCAAAATTTAAATATAAGTTTTAATGGATAATAATTATAAAATTGAATTTGAAAAATTCTTTTCGTATTCTCTTTCTGTGGATTGTCTTATTTTTGGATATAAAGATGGACAAATTCATTTATTACTAATTAAAAGAAATATTGATCCGTTTTCTGGTGAATGGGCAATACCCGGAGATTTGGTTTATCCAGATGAAGATCTCCCTCAGGCTGCGAATAGAATTCTTTTTGATCTAACGAAGTTAAATGATCTAAAACTTCATCAATCTGAGACATTCGGTCATCCAACTAGACACCCTCAAGGTAGAGTCATTACGTGTGCTTATTTTGCATTGATTAAAATTGATGAAGTAAACGCAGTAGCTTCTTCATGGGCAAATGAAATTTCTTGGATACCAGTCCATGAAATAGGTAAATTGGCGTTTGATCATAAATTGATCCTTAATTCAACGTTTAATAATCTGAAAATTAAATTAAAAACAGAACCAATATGTTTTGATTTACTTCCTGATAAGTTTACTCTCAATGAATTTCAGCAACTGTATGAATATGCATTCAAAACAGATTTTAATAAAGCTAATTTCCGAAAAAAGATTAAGCAAATACCATTTGTGGCGCATAATGAAAAACAAACAAAAGTGAAGCATAGACCAGCAAAACTTTTTTCTTTTGATCAATCAAAATACATTGATTTGGTCAGAGATGAATTATTTACTTTCAAAATGTAATTATTATTTATAGAAATATTTTTGAGTTATAGTTATTTGTACTATATTTATATTTTAGTAATTGAAATTAAACCATTTAAACAATATAAATTATGAAAAAAATCTACATTATTCTTTTAGCATTTGGTATAAGTGGCTCATTAAATGCTCAAATTGAAGGTACATGGAAACTTTCTGGACAACTTGGCTGTCTTGGAGTTGGACCTGCGCTTGGAGACATTAGTTGGTGGCCATTTTCAATAACGGATTATGATGGAAGGGATTGTTTATTTGATGATTCTATAAAGTTTGATGCCGGTGGGGCAATGACCCAATATATGGATGGTAATACTTGGCTTGAACTTTGGCAAGGAGCACCCAATGCTGGTTGCGGTTGGCCTGTATCACCGCATGATGGAGCAACAAATGCTCCCTTTACATATACATACAGTTCTGGAACTGGAGAACTTACGGTTAATGGGGTTGGAGCACATTTAGGACTTGCCAAAGTAGTAAACGGTTCAGAACTAACGGACCCTTCAATGGCCCCAGCTTCTATAACCTATCTTATAACCTTTACGAATGGTAATAATACTATGATTGCAGATATAAACTTCGGACCCGGTTACTGGAGATTTGTGTATCAAAGAACAGGTACAACCCCAGCTGCTAATCCTAATGTTACTTTTCGAGTTGATATGACAGAATATACAGGTACAATTGGAACTGGTGTTTATCTAAATGGAACATTCAATGCATGGTGTGGAAATTGCGCGCCAATGACAGATATTGGAAATAATATTTATGAAGTTGTTGTTCCTCTTGCTATAGGGCAGGTACAATATCAATTTATTGTTGATGGGAACCCAGAAATCCTTGCACCTGGAGCTCCATGTTTAGATCTCATCGCTGATGGATTTAACAACAGGGCTTATAACGTAACAGCAGATGCTATTCTTCCAAGTGTCTGTTTTTCAAGTTGTGATGTTTGTGCAACTGCAGCTGGAATTGAAGATCAAAAAGAGAATTCTTTCGAAGTTTCTCCTAATCCATTCCAAACCGAAATGACGCTCAAATTTATTGAAAACAATAACTCAGTAAATATCTATGATATGAGTGGTAAGGTCATTTACACAAATTCATTCGATGTTCAAGAAACTAGTATTTCGATGGAAAATATAAATCCGGGTATTTATACCTTGATTATAACTAATTCAAAAGGAACATTCTCTCAAAAAATAATTAAAGAATAATTTAACATAAAAGAAGAAAATGAGGGGGGTGATTACTCCCCTTTTTTAACCTTTAATAACGTATTTATTAAAATATACCTTTCAGCTAACTATTTAACTACTTGTATGAAATTATTATCCGCAATCTTTGTTTGCTTGATCTCGCTGTTCTTATTTGGAACTGCAATTGGTCAAGTTATTTCATTGAACGGTAATGTTTTAATCGTTGCAGGAGGTGCGCCAAATAATTTCGATACAGGAGGCTTTAACAAAGTAAATTATTTAAACAATACAGTTAATTCTTTACAATTCACCACTGCTCATTTAATACCTTAAAATCAACTACATTATCATGGAAAAATTAAAAAACTTTCTTGTAATTTCAATTTCTCTTCTTGTTTTCAATATTTCTTTTGCTCAGATTACTGTAAACTACACTAATTCATCAACTAATTTAACTCTAGAAACTGGTGGTCTTCCAAGCGCTTGTGGGGCGAATAGATTTAGTTTAAAAGGAGGAGCAAATATCTCTAGTGGATGTATTCAATTAACTCCTCCAAATCTTGTTGATAATTTTGGTGTGGCTTGGGTGTGTGACCCAATTAATTTAGATAGTTCATTTCGTATGAGTACGACTGTTACTTTTGGTTCTGCTCCTTTACAAGGTGATGGTATTGTATTTGTTTTAAAAACGGCTTCAACTCCCAATGTTTATGGAGGGGTTGGTGGTAATATCGGTTATCATAATCCAGGTCCTGCAGGAGTTCCAATCGGTCAATCTCTCGGAATTGAGTTTGATTCGTATTTTGGTGGTCCTGGTGACCTAAGTGGTACATGTAGTCATGCTCAGATGGTGCGTAATGGTGATCTCACAAATCAAATCGGAGGTCAAACTTGCCTTCTTCCAGCAGGAGCGAATGTTAATGATGGGTTGCCACATAATATATGTATTTCTTGGGATGCATTGAACAATATTTATAGGGCTTACTTTGATGGTGCTTTAGTCATTAATTATTCTGGAAATATCAGAACTTTCTTTACTACCCCTACTCAAGTATATTGGGGATTTACTGGGGGTGATGGCGCAGCAACTAATTTGAATAATCACCGTATTTGCAGTACAGTAATGACTGTTCGTTCGACTGCTCTTTCGGCACTAAGTTGTGTTTGTGTCGTTCCTGCAGCAACAGCCACTCCTAATCCACAAACAATTTGTTCTGGAAATGCGACAGGAGTCTCATTAACCTCAACCGTTGCAGGAACAACGTACGCATGGTCTACAACCGCTAATGCAAACATAACCGGAGAAACAACTTCAGGTGGATCAGGTGCAACGATCACTGATGTTTTAACAAATACAACCAATACTTCACAATCGGTTACTTATACAGTAACACCCACAGCGGCAGGATGTGTAGGACTTCCTATAACTGTAACTGTAACTGTTAACCCTAGGCCAGCAATTACAGCTATGACAGCAATAATTTGTAGTGCAGGAACTTTCACAACTACACCAGTTAACGTAACCAATGGGATAGTACCAGCAGGAACGACTTATACATGGACAGCACCAGCTGTTACAGGTGGAGTAACAGGAGGCGCAGCAGGATCGGGAGCAAGTATTTCAGGAACGTTGACGAACCCAACAAACATTGCTCAAACAGCAACGTATACAGTAACACCAACGGCAGGCACTTGTCCCGGTCCAACGTTTACAGTAACAGTAACGATAAATCCAGCACCGGCTGTAACTCCAATGATTGCAACAATCTGTAGTGCAGGAACATTCACATCAACACCAGTGAATGTTACCAATGGAGTAGTACCGGCAGGAACAACTTATACATGGACAGCACCAGCTGTTACAGGTGGAGTAA
>VFKM01000164.1 GCA_009885545.1 Flavobacteriales bacterium | reverse complement strand
TCAAAGAAATCACAGAAGAAGCGAAATTAAATGCAAATAGAGAAGCAAAAAAGATTGTAATTCAAATGATTCAACGTGTAGCAACAGAACATGCAGTTGAAAATGCTGTTTCTGTTTTCAATATTGAATCAGACGAAGTGAAGGGTAGAATTATTGGACGTGAAGGAAGAAATATTCGTGCACTAGAAGCTGCTACAGGTGTTGAGATCATTGTTGATGATACACCAGAGGCAATTATCTTGTCTTGTTTTGATCCAATCAGAAGAGAAATTGCTCGCTTGGCTTTGCATCAATTAGTATCTGACGGTCGAATTCACCCAGCTAGAATTGAAGAAGTTGTCGCGAAAACGAAAAAACAATTAGACGAAGAAATCGCAGAAACTGGACGTAGAACTGCAATGGATCTAGGAATTCATGGTCTACATCCTGAATTGACTAGAATGGTTGGTAGAATGAAATATCGTTCTTCTTATGGACAGAATTTATTACAACACTCTCGTGAAGTAGCGAATCTATGTGCTATTATGGCTGCCGAACTCGGTCTGAACGTTAAGATCGCAAAACGAGCAGGTTTGTTA
Organism: Flavobacteriales bacterium; assembly: GCA_009885545.1. Lineage (GTDB taxonomy): Bacteria > Bacteroidota > Bacteroidia > Flavobacteriales_D > Crocinitomicaceae > M0103. The sequence goes on along the minus strand of VFKM01000164.1, from coordinate 10,622 downwards.
CACGATATTGGTAAAGTTCCAGACGACGAACCAGAATTACCACACGCACTTTTAGGAATGAAATTGGCTGAAAAATATGGTGAAAAACCAGAAGTTTGTAATGCAATTGGAGCTCACCACGATGAAGTTGAAATGACAACTTTAATTTCACCAATTGTTCAAGTTTGTGACGCCGTTTCAGGTGCTAGACCAGGTGCTCGTAGAGAAATCGTTGAAGCATATATCAAAAGAATTAAAGAATTAGAATCTTTAGCAATGTCTTATGATGGTGTTGCCCAAGCATACGCTATTCAAGCAGGACGTGAATTACGTGTACTTGTCGAAGCAGAAAGAGTAACAGATTTAAAAGCTGATGAGCTTTCATTTGCTATATCACAAAGAATCCAGACTGAAATGACATATCCTGGCCAGGTGAAAGTTACTGTAATTCGTGAAAAAAGATCGGTTAACTACGCTAAATAATTTCCCTTGAAGATGAATTTAAAAGATGTTAATGTTCTTGTTACTGGTGGAGCTGGTTTTATCGGTTCCAATCTTGTTGAAACTCTTTTGAATTTAGAAGCAAATGTTACTGTTTTTGATAATTTAGAAACTGGAAGAATTTCCAATCTTCAAGAATTTGAAGGAAACAAACAATTCACTTTCATCAATGGTGATATCCGTGATTTTGATTCATGTGTAAATGCTGTAAAAGGAATTGATGTTATTTCTCATCAAGCAGCTTTAGGTTCTGTTCCAAGATCTATCGAATTCCCACATAATACACATGCTGTAAATGCAACTGGATTCCTAAACATGTTGCACGCGGCAAAAGAAGCTGGTATCAAACGATTTGTTTATGCGAGCTCTTCATCTGTTTACGGTGATTCACAAGCTTCTCCTAAAAAAGAAGGTGCAGAAGGGAATCCTTTATCACCATATGCTGTGACAAAATCATTGAATGAAAAATACGCAAAAGTTTACAGCCAATTGCATGAAATAGAAACGGTCGGTTTGCGCTATTTCAATGTTTTCGGGCCTAAACAAGATCCAAATGGGGTTTATGCTGCTGCTATTCCTAAATTCATTGATAAAATGATGAATGGAGAAGAAATCATTGTGCATGGAGATGGGGAACAAACACGAGATTTCACGTATGTTAGAAATGCCGTTTTAGCAAATGTTTTAGCATTGACAAGTACAAATAATAGCATTAGCGGAGAAGTTTTTAATGTAGCATGTGGAGCATCGTATTCGCTCAATGAAATACTCGATATTATTAAAGAAAATATGCAAAAGTTGGAATTGTACAATTCAACAACTTCTATAAAATATGGTCCAGAGCGATCTGGAGATGTAAAACATTCTTTGGCGGAGATTTGTAAAATAACGGAATTACTCGATTATAATTCTAAGTACGATTTTAATAAAGGAATAAAAGAGTATGTTAATTTCCTGAAGAATTAAATTATGCTGAAACGGCTAAAAACTGATTTTGTATCGTCTGTTTTGATACTGGTATCAGGTACCGTTTTTGCTCAAATTATTGCCTATTTATTATCTCCTGTAATTACTAGATTGTATTCACCAGAGGAAATGTCCTATTTGTCCTTGTTCTCTCGAATTATTACTTTTTTGGCCGTTATTGCAACAGCTCGTTTTGAATTGGCTTTTCCATTACCAAAAAGAGAAGAGCATGCTTTTTCTTTGTTTAAGGTATCTTTGCGGATTACTATAATTACAACTTTGGCTACAGCGATATTTGCTTTGGGCTTAAGTTTTTACCCATGGCAGGATGCAAATATATATTTCATTTTAGCTTTAATTCCTGTCGGTATTTTTGTGTTAGCGTTTTACAATCAAGGAATGAATTGGGCGATTAGAACCAAAGCGTTCAAAAGTTTAAGCATTTCAAAAGTGCTTTCTTCCTCTGTTAATTCACTTTCTACAGTTGGTTTTGGTCTTCTTTCTTTTGGGTATAAGGGATTGATATTGGGATTTGTATTTGGAAATTTATCGAGTGTATTGCCTTTTGTAAAACCTTTTAGAAAGGCGCAAAATAAACAAAAATCATTTATTTTAAAAGGTAGGGATTTTGCAATTGCAAAGCATTATTTAGAATTCCCTATGATTAATCTTCCTCACGTTCTAATTGACTTGAGTAAGGAACTATTTATTGCATTTTATCTGATATATACTTTTGAAAAGGATGTTTTGGGATTGTATGATTTTTCATTTCGAATGTTGAAATTGCCAATTTCTTTGATTGGTATATCGATTAGTCAGGTGTTTTTCAATAAAGCAGCGGGAATGATTCAAGAAGGAAAATCAATCTTCCCACTAGCTAAAAAAACGATTTTAACTTTATTGGTATTGTCTGTTGTTCCTTTTGGAATTCTCTTTTATATAGGCGGAGACCTATTTGCATTCGTGTTTGGTGAACCTTGGCGAGAAGCGGGCGAGTTTTCTGAAATTATGTCTCCTTGGTTAATGATGAATTTTTTAGTGTCTCCAGTTTCGCAAATACCAATTATTTTAAAAAAACAACGATCATTTTTATTTTTAAGTTTGTTCGGAACATCTTTGTTAATAGTAAGTTTATTAATTGGAGAGATTTTCCCAAGCTGGAATTTAGGATTTAAAGACACATTGAAAATCGTGAGTGTAGGACAATTTATTTTCTTAACTTACGTCGTCTTTTGGACAGTTTGGTTAACCAAGAAATATTCAAATGATTAAGCAAATAATAAGAAACTTCTTACTCAAACTAAGGCAATCTAGATTGAGAAAAATGGAACCACAAATGATCTATTCCTATAAGCATTGTGGTAGAATTATAACGGATACTCGTGTGAGTTCATCTACAGTTATAAATAACAAAGAAAATCTTGAGTTAGCAGAAAATGTATTTATTGGTCATTATAACTTCATTGAGTCTTCTAATGGAATTTCACTCGGTGAAGGAGTACAAGTAACAAATTACATATCAATTCTCACACATAGCAGTCATATTTCAGTGCGACTTTATGGTCGGGAATATAGAAACGCGAAAGATCCCATTGGCTATAAAAAAGGTAAAGTGACCATTGGAGCTTATTCTTTTATAGGTCCGCATTCAACAATTTTACCAAACACCTCTATTGGTAAAGGATGTCTTGTAAGTGCTTATTCAATGCTAAAAGGAGACTATCCAGATTTTTCAATTATTTCTGGAAATCCCGCAATAGTAATTGGAGACACCAGAAGTATTGATTTAGAGTACCTAGAGCTTAATCCAACCTTAAAAGTATATTACGACCAATGGGCAAAATGAAAGTAATTATTGTTGGTTTGCCTTTGTTTGCGAGTCGCTTAGCAGACGCCTTTCAAAAGTTTGACAAAAAGAATGTTTATACTTCGCTCAATACATATTATAAAAAGCTAGATAAAATAAAAGCATTCTTTAAAATACCTCAATCAGACATTGTATTTTCAATAAATGGTAGTATTCAGTCTAGTCGTGTTTTTGATAGAGCGTTAAAGAAAAATGTTCCTATAATTATGAATTGGGTTGGAACGGATGTGCTAAAGTCAATTGAAGCATTTAAAAGTGGGAATTACCAAAAAGAGTATATTTCAAAGGCAATTCATTATTGCGAAGTTAATTGGATCAAAGAGGAATTAAAAGAGATAGGTATTAATGCAGATATTGTAAACTTTGCCGTTTTCGATAAAAAGTTCGATATCCAAATTTCTTCAAATAAACACTTCACGGTTTTAACATATATTCCAGAAATTAGATCTGAATTTTATGGGATGTTGACTATTTTAAAATTGGCAGAACAACTGCCATCAATTCAATTTGTTATAGCTGGAACTACAGCCAATGAATTTCAGCCTTTACCGTCGAATGTCATAGCTCTAGGATGGGTGAGTAATATGGATGAAGTGTTTAACAATGCCCATGTCTGTATACGTTATCCAGAGCACGATGGTCTGTCCACATTTATTTTAGAGGGATTAGCACGGGGGAAGGAAGTGATTTATAATTATCTATTTGATCATTGTAAATATGCTAAAAATGAGAATGATGCGTATACCCAATTAAATGCAATGGAATCAGATTTTAAGGATGGAAACTGGAAATCAAATAATGATGGGGCCTTATTCATTCAAGAATATTTTAATGAAAAAGTTATTATTGGAGGATTAATAGATCGTTTTAAAGGAATAAGTGGAAAATAAAGTCAATATATTAATTATTTCATATTTTTTTGCTCCTGACAAGAGAGTTGGAGCATTGCGAACGTCATATTGGTATAAAGAATTAGAAAGCAATTATTCTTGCTCAGTTGAAGTCTTAACGGCAAATTCAGAAGCAATTGGAAAAGGGGTACATATTGTTCCTTCGACAGGTAAATCTTTTAAAAGTTTCTTGATTAAAGACGATGGTATTGTCTGGAAAAATAATGTGATAAATTTCCTGTCTAAGAATTCTATTACAGTTCCTAATGTTGTCATTATTTCGGGCTCGCCATTTATGCATTTTTCATTGTCTAAAGATCTGAAAAAGCGCTTTGGATGTAAAGTAATCTTGGATTATCGAGATCCGTTTGCAACTAACCCAGGATTTAAAAATTCAGGATTTAAGGTTGTTATCAAAAAAAAATTTGAACGAATGTTTAATCGAATGGCAGATGGAATAATTACGGTTAATGATTATTGTGGACAAATTATCGAGGGATTTTATGATAAACCAAATGCCATCGTGCAAAATGGATACGATGAGTCTTTTCACCCAGATTTGAAACCAATTAATAGCTTAGAATTAAGTTTTTCTTATGCTGGGAAATTTTATTTTAGTCCAAAACCTATTCTAGATGCATTGCAAAAATTAAATCTGCCATTTCATTATGCAGGACCAGATGAAAACCAATTAGAATTAGCGAGTAGATCAAATGTTTTTTCAGTTGGTTTTGTAAATTATATGGAGTCGATTGAAATAATTGCTAATCATTCTGTAGGAATTATTCAAACGTATGGTGAAGAATTTCAATCAACTACAAAGATTTTCGATTACATACGATGCAAGCGTATTATTTTAATAATTTCAGATAACCTGCTTGAAAAAGGAAGTATTCACCAAGAATTAAAAGGTTATCCTAATGTTTATTGGTCAAAAAATGATGTGGAGTCTATTTGCCAGGTGATTGAGAAAATAACATCTAATCCTTATATTGAGACATCGTCGGATTTTCATCTTAAATTTTCTCGAAAAACGCAAATGTTGAAATTGATTGATTTGATTGAACGTATAAAATGAACCAAAAAACAACCTACTATATATCGTTTTTCGCCTTGCTTTATGCGCTTGTTTGTCTAACTTTTGCCTTGTTTTTACCAGCTACATTTCAAACAAGGTTGGATAATATTTTATTTCCAATTGGTTTGATTCATTTAATTCAAGTTTTTGTCTTAAACAAAAAGTACCGCTTTTTTATAGGAGCATTTTTTCTACTTTTCACCTGGTTCCTGTTAGCAGAAATCATAGCTAAAAGAACACTTTCATTCACAAGTTTTAACTACATAGTATATATGCTAAAGTGGCCTGTGATTATTTTTTCAATAATTGACAACCCTTTTGTGCCGCGGACAAAAGAAAGAATCTATCATATAATCGATGGCGTTTTTCTCTCGCTAGTGGCTATAAATTTATTTATTTTAATAAATCCAAATGGTTTAGGAGAATCGTTACAATTGCTTTATTCTCCAAAAATTGAAGCTAATTTTGTTTATTTTAATGAGCATGGTACCTTTCGTTTAGTAGGTACATGTATGGATCCGAATAATAATGGTGCAATTTTCGGAAGTTTCTTTTTGTTCTATTTTTTTATTCGAAAAAAGGAAGCGTGGATGTTTGTGCTACTTGCTGCATTTTTAATTTTAATGACACAGTCTCGAACTGTATTTATAGGTGTGTTAATTATTTGCTTTGTTTGGTTGATCTATTTTTTAATTCAAAATAAGAATTTCAAAAAATATCTAGCCTTAATTGTTGTTGGATGTGTTTTAACTTCTGGTATAATTTTGTTTTCATCCAATTTACTTTCCTTATTTGACGGTAAGGCTTTTTTATCATATTCTTTTCTTAGAAGATTTGACAATCTAATCTATTTCTTTGATTCAAATCAACTCAATCAAATAGTGGGTTTAGGAGTAGTTTCTGACCCTAACGGTCAATACGGATTTTACTTTGATTCTGAATTTATTGCAGTGCTTTTTCAATTTGGATTAATTGGACTGATTCTTTGGGTTTTCTTAAGTGGTTATTTAATATTATTTTTTAAAATGTATAGTGAAAGAAGCCAGTTTTTGGGGAAATATGCTGTTTTTGTAATAATCGTTTCTTTTACGAATTTCACATTATTAAATAGTCAATTTGGAGTAGTAATATCTTCCTTTATTGGAGTTTGTTTGCTTATTGAAGAAAAATATCGAAACACTACAGCTAAGAAAAACCCAATTGAGCAAGCATAATAAATACTCGAATAAGATTTTATTACTTGTTCACCTTTTATCTTGATAATGGTTATTTGTTTTGAATTAATTATTCCTTTACTAATAGCAGTTTTTTCAATAGAATTCACGGGGTAATTTAATTGGATCTTCAATTCTCCACGATAAATCCCTTTGTTTTGAAGCGTATCGGCAATAGATGTTTTGTAATTTCTAACAACAATTTGATTCGAATATAAAAAAGCAGTATCCTTATTCAAATGTGAGGGAAGATCTTCATTAAGGTATTTAGTATATTCATATTCAGTTCTGAAAATATAGGTAGGATTTTGTAAAAAAAAACAAAAAACACCAATCAGAAAACCGAGTAATGTAAATATTAAAATCAGGAAATTTTTTTTAATGAAACTAGACAATTCCTTTTAATTTTGTTTAACAAAAGTAATTATATTCAAAGATTGACAAGACAAACCAAAATACTTTTACTGGGAGATATAAATTCCATCCATTTGCAGAAATGGATTCTTGGATTAATGGATGATTTTGAGCTTTCTGTCTTTTCTCTTGATCCAATTAATAACTCATCTGAATTTCAAAAAGCCATTTCTGAAAAGGTCATTGTTTATTCGAACCAAGAAAAAACAACCAATGTAAAAAATAAAAGTTCGTACCTTAAATCAATTTCATTTGTACGTAAAATAAACAAGGAATTTAAACCGGATATAGTCCATGCCCATTATGCAACGTCATATGGTCTTCTTGGGTCCTTTGTTTCTGCAAAAATATTCTTGATTTCGGTTTGGGGCTCGGATATTTACGAATTCCCGAAACGTTCCTTTTTACACAAATCTGGTATCCAATATGTATTAAAAAAAGCAAAGCTACTTCTTTCAACCAGCCATGTTATGGCCAAGGAAATTAGTAAATACGTAAATAAAGAGATAACCGTAATTCCCTTTGGAATTGATAGTGAAAAATTTAATTCTTCAACAAACAAGTCGGTAAAAGAGAATTTTATTGTTGGTACAGTTAAATCATTAGAAGATGTATATGGTATAGATACATTGATTGAATCTTTCGCACTTTTCCATAAAACATATCCAAAAAGTGAATGTCATATTTATGGTCAGGGTTCAAAAAAGGGTGACTTAGAGCAACTGGTAATAAAACTTGGACTTGAAAAATTTATTTACTTCAAAGGAATTCTTAGTAACAATAGTGTTCCCGCTGTCTTAAATCAATTTGATGTTTTTTGCGCATTATCTCGACAAGAGAGTTTTGGTGTAGCTGTTATAGAGGCATCTTCCTGTGGACTTCCTGTTATTGTTACAAATGTCGGTGGTTTACCTGAAGTTGTTGAAAATGAAAAAACAGGTTTCGTAGTTCAAGGAGAATTACAAGAAATTGCAGAAAAGATAGCTTTGCTTTATAACGATTCAGAACTACGAATAAAAATGGGGGAGAACGGAAGACAATTTGTACTGAATAAGTATAATTGGGCTGAAAATTTGAAGCAAATGAAAACGATTTATACAAATTTGATTAAATGAAAGGGATTCAATTTCAAATAATTTCTTCTATCAGTTTAAGCTTGTTTGCTTTTATAATGATTGTGTTTCCAAAACTAATCATTCTTCCAATTTTCTTATTTGCACTCATACTTGTGTATGGCATTCTTAAAAAAGAAGTAGAATTTAAGTTTAACAAGATCTTGTTTTTGTTTTTCCTATTATATATCGCCTATTTAGCAGGATCTTTTTTTACTGAGAATAAAGAAATAGCACTGAAATATCTAGAATACAAATTATCGTTCTTATTGTTCCCTATTTTATTTTCTTTTAAGCTAAAAGAAAAAATTTCATTTGAAATAATAGGTATTGGTTTGATTTCCGGAACGGTGATCCTTGGCCTTTTGGGAATAATAAGCAGCTTTTATTGTTTTAGGATCAATAACGATATTAATTGTTTCTTTTCTTCTTCATTTTCGGGAATACACCACCCAAGTTATGCAACAGTATTTTATTTATTTGCTCTTGTTTTTGCTTGGTATGGTTGGAAACAAAAATGGACGTTGTATAAAAACACATGGGTTTTTCCATTTATCCTTTTTTCATTTCTAGGAATTTTATGTTGTATGTCTCTTGCTGGGTTGTTATTTTTTATGATGTTTCTTTTCATCATAATCTTACGTACTATTTACAAGCGTTTCAATAGAAAAATTTTCAGCATTTCGTTATTAGGTATGCCTATTTTATTCTATTGCTTATTAATGTTAACGCCTAGTTTAAAAATTCAGTTCAATACTTCTATAGACTATCTTAATGAGTATTTAAAAAATCCAACGGAATTTATAAAAAACAAACAGACATATGTAGGAGGGAATGAAACACGCTTAATTATGTGGACAGCCGCTTCAATAGAATTTAAGAACAATATATTGGGAGTTGGAACCGGAAATGTAGATGACCATCTTAATGAGCGATTGATTGATTTAGGTCAACCCGAAATGGCAAAAAAGAATTACAATCCACACAACCAGTATTTACAAACTGGTCTTGAAATTGGCGTGATTGGCTTGCTTATTTTACTTGGAATACTATATCTATGTATTCAATTTTCTATTCGAAATAAAAACTGGCTGTTGTTATTACTCATTGCTAATCTAGCGTTTAATATGTTATTCGAATCTATGCTCCAACGTCAAAGCGGGATCGTATTTTATACATTTTGGATTTGCATCTTATCTATTTACCCTCAACAATTTGAGACAAAAAAAATGGAAGAATGAAAATCCTTTTTCTAACACAATATTATCCGCCTGAAATTGGTGCACCACAAAACCGATTACATGAATTGGCCGTGCGACTAAAAGCCCAAAATATTGAAGTAGAAGTCTTAACTGCAATACCGAATTATCCAAAGATGGAAATCTTTCAGGAATATAAAAATGGTAAAATTAGAGAAGAAAAGATTGACGGGATCCAAGTTTACCGTTCAGGAATCTATGTTTCAAAATCGAAAGGAATAATATCCAGGTTATTAAATTATTTCAGCTTTGTTTGGACATCTTATTGGAGAGGGAAAAAATTGGGTGAATATGATTATTTATTAGTTGAGTCACCACCTTTATTTCTTGGTTATTCAGCAATGGCACTTTCAAGAAAACTGAATGCAAAATTAATTTTCAATGTGTCAGATCTATGGCCTGAAAGTGCTGAAAAGCTGAATATTGTAAACAATAAAACTCTTTTGAAATTTGCTTATAATTTAGAAGCTAAATGTTACTCTCGTGCGACGTTTATAACAGGTCAAACTCAAGGTATTGTAGACAATATAAAACAACGGTTCCCGTCCAAAAAAGTTTATTGGTTGCCAAATGGGGTTGATGTTTCGTTTTATGATCCACTTAAATATTCAAAAAACGGTTTCCGTGAAAAATATAATTTTAAGGAAGAAGATATTTTGTTTTTTTATGGTGGAATTTTGGGACATGCTCAAGGTTTAAAAACAGTCATAAGAGCGGCCAATTTGGTAAAGGAAAATAAAGAAATTCAAATAATACTGCAAGGATCAGGTCCTGAAAAGGACGATTTAGAAAAATTGAAAAGCGATCTTAAATTGGAGAATATTCATTTTCTTTTACCAGTACCAAAATCTGAAATGCCAAATATTTTAAAAGAAGTTGATGTCGCTTTGGTTCCATTAAGAAAATTGGATTTGTTTCAAGGAGCAATTCCATCCAAAATATTTGAAGCATTAGCGATGGAAAAGCCATTGCTCTTAGGCGTTGAAGGAGAAGCGAAAAAACACTTTATTGACAATGCAAATGCAGGATTATTTTTTGAACCTGAAAATGAAATTAAATTAGCAGATAAAATGATTGAATTTTCTACTAATAGAGTGATGATAGCTGATATGGGTTCGAATGGAAGGAAATACGTCAGTGAACATTTTAATAGAAATAAAATAGCATTTGATTTCATTAAAGAATTACAAAATAACTAACTTCGAATCCCAAATCCTAAATCTCAAATCAATGAGTATGATTCCTTTTTCACCACCACGTATAGATCAAAAAGTAATTGATGAAGTTACAGCTGCTTTGCAAAGTGGATGGATCACTACGGGTCCAAGAACGAAGTTGTTCG
>VFKM01000088.1 GCA_009885545.1 Flavobacteriales bacterium | reverse complement strand
GTTGTGATAGCCTGAATTTCACTCGCATAGTTGAAATTATCTTGAACTTCGGTTCCACTTGGGAAAGTGGCTCCATTTATCAACCAAGTATCACAATTAATATTAGAAGTAATTGTAAAAAATGAATTGTTACAAATAGTTGTGTCAATTACTGATAATTGAATATCAGGAATTTCAAAAACATAAAAAGTAAGATTTGTATCGATAGAACAATACGAACTTGAAAGTGCAAGATTGTAATTTTGTGTTCCTGTACCCGTAATTAAGAAATCATTTGTGTCTAATGAATTACTTACGACAGAATTATAAGTCCAAGAATAGTCAAATGGCAAGCCGAAATCATTATTATAAATTGTTGTTGTATCAGCTCCACAAACTGGAGTACTTATGTTTTGAACATTTAAAAAGTCTATACAATCAACTCTGAAGAATTTATGATAATTCGTATATATAGCTGGATTTTGATCGAAATAAATTCTAGCCATATTTATAACTGGAACAAACGTTGGTGAAGTTATTTTATAATCTAGCTTAAATTTTACATATCCCATACTACCAAGAAAATCAGCGGTGCTATCTGGTAAGTTAATGTTATCAAATACAACTTCTACAATTCCAAGTGAATCAATTGTGAAATTATAAGAGTCACTTGCAGAAATAGGTCTAATCGTTGTCCAATCAAATAAAGACGAAATGTTATCTCGAATTATTACTGTATTGGCTGTGTCATTTCCGGTATTTTGAAATCTTATTGTGTATTCCGTTTCATCAACAAATGAAAATATCGAATCACCCATAAAAACATTATCAGTGAATGTAATATTCTTGTCATTTGGATCATACGCACACGTTAAAATCTGTTTTAATGTATCCATGATTATTTGAGTGCCTAATGTACCCGTCAGTGTAACTTTTGAAATAAACATCATCGTATCACCCATATATTGCGTTCCAGGCATATTGATATCGGCAAAGTATTGTAGATTTTCAAAAGAACTAACCGTCGGAATATTCCAAACAATTGTATCAAGAGATAATGTACTCGATAAATTTGAACTGTTAAAAGTTGAATTCGCAGCCATTTTAACTTTTACATCTGCAACAACATCTTCCGGAGATAAATTTTTCACACTCAGAAATAACCTTCCTACCTCATTACATCGATGACCAGATAAGGTTGCGTCTAATTCTCCATCAACTACTCCACTTGGATTAAAAACTCCAATACTCACAGAATCAATAGGTGAACCAACAGAAACAGTTGCAACACTCGGATAAGGCAGCGTTGTTGGAGTATAAATAGCAGACATTGAATTATCCATAGCAATATTAAAATTTCCAGGAGCAGAACCTAATGGAATATCAAAATGACCAATATTATCTGTGTATTCAATTAAGCTTCCAGTATTCAATTGAATAGGAAAACTAGGAAATAGAGCATCAACAAGTGAATTGTAATTTCCATCGTTATTCATGTCGTAATAAACTGAACCTACAGTTCTATAGGTACTTACCGAAGTGTTTTCGTACCACTTATCATTAGCGATGGCGTCTAAATCTCCGTCATTATCCAAATCAACTATTTTCGTGATTTCTCCTAAAGCTAATCCTGAATATTGTAAAATGAGTCCATTTCCCTGATTTTTAAAAATTCTTTGTGTAGTTAATGACTGCACAATCAAATCTTCCATAAAGTCATTGTTCAGATCAATTTCTGATCCTTTTGCGCTTCCAAAAGTACCTGAAGGTAATGTATAGTTTATTGTTGCACCATTTAAATAAGTTCCTGTGTTGGAATTACGCCAAATACGTGTTGACCCATCATGCCAATGAACATCTGGAGTAACATCACCATTACTATCAAAAACTCCAAGTAATTCAACGCATCCACAAGAAATAACTTGACCTGAATTGAAAGTATTGTTTCCATTATTATGAGCAATACGAATTTTCCCAAAGGCAGCCGTTTCATGTTGAATAACAACATCATTTATGCCATCCAAGTCCATATCTCCCAATTTAACCACAACATCATCTACAGAAAAATCTGTCCAATTTAAAACGGTCCCTGCCAGAACTGGAACACCCGTATTTAGCTTGTACATGTAAACATAATTATTTGTGGAACCACTTAACAAATGATAGAACAATTCTTTGATTCCATCCCCATCGATATCTTCTACAAGTTTTAAACGCATATCTGAACTTGCAAAATAAACAGGATTACTGTATTCCAAACCTCCCATATTTAATCTATAACCATGGTCATCTGTTAAATTTGTCACAGTGCTATATATCATGTCCTCATATCCATCTTGATTAATATCCACAACATCAAAAAAATCAGCCCAATATGAATAGGCAGTTCCAATTACTTGAGGATACAGCGTGTCATTTACATTTTCACGAAGTACAGCTTTACCATATGTTTTTGAAGTAACATCGTAATCACCATCAAGATCAAAATCAGTTAATTGCCCCCCTACAAACCAATAGTGCCAATTTAATTGTTGAGGAGTTAAGGTTTGACCAACATTATTTTCAACACGATAAAAAGCATTTTCAAATTGAGTATTAGATGTTGTATAAACATAATTCAGATCCGTATTTCCATCATTATCAATGTCATTACAACGGATTCTAGCCTCGTATAACCTCGGAACTGATAGAATAGCAACTTCATTAAAACTAAACGCTCCATTATTGAAAAACACACTGTTTCCTGCAACAATATCAATAAATCCATTGTTATCTACATCATAAAAATCAGATATTTCAATTAAAGAAGGAAAGCCAAAACCAGTACTTACAGAATAAGAGGCATTTCCAGTATATCGCAATGAATAATCATACCCTGCGTCCCTTCCTAAAATATTTATATTCCAACCATTTCTGAAAATTATTTCTCTTGTTCCATCATTGTTCATGTCTTCAAAATAGAATGAATTTATATCAACACCACCTATATAGGTTGATACAATCGAATCTTGAAGCACATAATTAAACGAACCAGTTTGTGTATAAATGTGGATTTTATTAGTAGTGCTTTTGACAAACATTTCCTTTAAACCATCGTTTTCAATATCATCAAAAAGAATTGAAGCAGTGCCCGAAGGATTGTTTGCTATTGTTGTAACAGGATGATAAATTGGTGTGGTATTACCTGCTTGATTTTCATAAATCCCAATTGTATAACCTATCGAATTGAAAATATCCACAAAACCGTCATTGTTAATATCCGCTGTATCTCTGGATGCAAACGTCGAAATTAATAATTGCGGCGCTGCAAAGGTCATTCCACCTTGATTCAAAATCAATCTAGTATTACCTCCATATATATCAATTAAATCGGGTAAATTATCATTATTCCAATCAAGTGCTATTGGTTCATTACTACCCATATTCACTTGTACATAATCCAAACTATCAATTGCTACTCCATTCGAACGATATATAATAGAATTATTAAATAAATCTATGTCACCATCGTTGTCAAAATCTACAAACTCAATAGCTTCTTCCATATTCGGAGTTGCAAACTGTGGGTATGAATGAGTTATAAATGGATTCTGTGAAAAGGAATTAATTGCAATTGATAATATAGCAGTTGAAAATAGTAGCAGTTTTTTCATAGTTTTAATTTATGGACTGCAATATACAGAAAAAAAACATGTGCTTTTGTCAATTATTTCAAAACAATTTAAGTGTTTAATGATTCATTTTTAAGTTATTTACTAATTTTAAAAGAACACAAATTACTATGCTCAACTCAATCATTTCTTCCCGTTGGCTCCGCGAAAATTTAAACAACCCTGATTTGATTATTCTCGATGCAAGTCAAGTAACTAATCAAGCTGGGAAAAAAACCGAATTTGAGAATCTTCAAATTAATGGTGCACGACATGTTGATTTGAAAAACACCTTTAGTGATGCTAACAGTGAATTTGCAAATACGCTGCCAAGTCAAGAAGATTTTGAGAAAGAAGTCAGAAAACTTGGAATCAATGCATCCAGTAAAATCGTCGTTTATGACAACCTTGGGATTTATACAAGTCCGAGAGTTTGGTGGATGTTTAAAGCAATGGGACACGGCAATGTTGCTATTTTAGATGGTGGTTTACCCGATTGGGTTAAACAAGGATTCGAAACAGAACAAAAGTTAATTTCTAAAGTTGAAACAGGAAATTTTGAAGCGAATTTTCAACCAGATTTAGTGGTTGATTATTCATATGTGCTTTCTAATATCAAAACAGAGAATAGCTTGCTCATCGATGCACGTTCAGCAGGTCGTTTTAATGGAACTGAATCCGACCCAAGAAAAGGATTGAAAAGCGGACATATTGAAAATTCAATTAATATCCCGTTTGAATCAGTACTTGAAAATGGTAAATTTAAACCAATGGCTGCATTGAGTGCAGTGTTTGAAGTATTGCAAAACGAAAATCGTCCTATCGTCTTTAGCTGTGGATCAGGAATAACTGCGTGCATTGTAATGTTGGCTGCAGATTTGGTTTTAGACAACAAAAAAGCTGTTTATGATGGTTCTTGGACCGAATGGGCTGAACGACAAAATTTAAAGGAGTAGCTTTGATTAATTATGAAATAAAAAAAACTCACATCCACTTAAAACCAAAATCTTTCACCTTCGGAATCGTTTCAAATTCTATTTCAAATTCATGTGTTCCGGGCAATAAATCAACGAAATTCTTATTGAATTTAACTCCTAGAACATTTGAATACAGCCAGAAATTTCTCAGATATTTTTCAGTTTTCACAACAATAACGGCTTGTTGATCTCCCTTTCGTATTTCTTTTACTTTAATTGAAATACCACAAGAATCCGCTTTTTCATATTTCGTGTTGATTTGAGAGAAAGTCCTTGTTTTATAATCTTCTCGGGCATTCTTCCATTCAAATTTGACAACATAATTTTTATTGGCTAAATCGGCCTTCAAACATACATCACAGATTTTAATCGATTGATTTCCTTCTACCAACATGGAATCCGCATTTTGAAAAAGCGCATTTCCTTTTAAATCAAAAACGGTGTATTTCAGTTCACATTGAAACGTATCAACTTGATCTGAAACCAAGTAATAATCCATTTGTCCTTTATCAAGAGCCTTTCCAAGAACTGCAATGCCTTCATAATCATCTTTTACTCGGTATTGTAACGCTTTCCAATTGCCGTAATAATCGATACTCGACCAAGACGGCGCTGGCCAGCAATCATTCACTTGCCAGTACAAAGTTCCCATACAACGAGGTGCATCCAATCGGTGTCCAGTAACCGCCATACTCACAGCTGTTGCTTGTGTCAATTGTGAGAAATAAACGAATTCTTCAAAATTTTCTGGTGAACCATACAAGATTTCAGCATGTTTCAAAATCATTCCATTTCCAACATAACTTTTCTGGTGGTGCTTCATCACATCCGACTTCAAATCCCAATCTGCCTTTTCAGAGAAAGTGGAAAGTGTTGAAAATTCAGGAAAACTTTGAAATCCGTATTCAGCATTGAATCGACCAATCTTTTTTGCGAAATCACTCATTGGGTCTTTTCCATGCCAAACGCCCCAATAATGCTGCGTTCCATGGTTGAAAAATTCATCTTTTCCCCAATTACTCAATGGTGATGTATGAATGTAGGGCGAATTGGTTAATCGTGTAACACTTGTTGGAAGTAATTTTTTAAATAATTTCACATACGATTCTTCAATTTCCTTCGAAGCTTTGTCATCCAATTTGAAGGTTGTTTTAAATCCCCAATTCTTCCACGCTACATCAACTTCATTATTCCCATTGAAGATCGTTAAACTTGGATGTGAAGCGATTCTAGGAATTTGGTATTCTACTTCTTCTTGCACATTTGTCAAGAACTCAGGATCACCAGGATACATGGCACATGCGAACATGAAATCTTGCCAAACCATTATGCCATATTTATCACACGCATCGTAAAAAGCATCATCTGGATAATAACCTCCACCCCAAACACGTACCATGTTAAAATTACTTGCTGCAAAGGATTTCACCATAGTTTCCAAATCTTCATCATGAACACGAGCCGGAAAAATATCTTGCGGAATATAATCTCCACCTTTACAAAATACTGGTCGACCATTGACTTTTATCAAGTAACTCGTTCCCCATTGGTCAGCTTCCATCACCAATTCCGTTTGTCGAATTCCAAAATTGACCGTTTGTTCTTCAATTAATTTATTTTGTTCATCAAAAATCTGCCAAAGATCTTCATACATGTTTTGATCACCTTGACCTCTTGGCCACCAAAGGAGCGGATTCAAAACTTCTTCTTCTCGAATGATTTTTGTTGTTCCTTCTTCTATTCTAACATCCCCAAAAAATTTGCTTTTCCATATTAAATTGCCTTTTGTAGGATTGGAAAACATCAATTCAAAAAATAGCGTTGCAGATTCATCTGAGATAGCTTGTGTAACGATATTCTTCCCGATTGTTCTAGCCGAATTATAAACATGAAGAACCACTGGTTTCAAAAATCCAATTGTATTCATGCGCAACGACCAATCCCAACCAAATTGATATTGTGGTTTACGCGTATACGGTGCTATTTTAATTTCATTCACATCATTTGGAGCTGGTAAATGATATGCTGCTGACTCGTATTTTTCTTTGTGGTATAAAACAGGAGGATAAAAAATCACCTGTAGTTTATTAGTCCCTAATTTAACCTTGTTTTTAATGTTATAACGGTAAGGACGAAACGCATTTTCAGCAAAACCAATCAATGAATCATTCAAAAAGATTTCTGCGTAAGTATCAATTCCTGGAAATTCTAATTCTATAAAATCATGTTCAAGATCATAAGACAATAAATCAAAACTTGAATTTAGACCCCAAGTATTGTTTTCTATCCAGGCGAATTCCTTTTCATTCATCCCATAGAAAGGATCAGGTAAATCTCCGTTTTCTATCAGTTTCTCTTGAATTGAACCATGCGTTCCATAATCAATTCCTTTTAACGTTTTAGGATTGATTGTGCCCCATTCCAATATCTCCTGTTTTTGTGCAAAGACAGCTGTCGATATAAATAACACTATAAAAAGGTATTTTGTCATTGAATTAAATTACCAATTACGGTTAAACGGTGCATCCACAATCTTTTCTTCTGTGTCAGTTTTCAACGCATAATTAAACCCATTGTAAACTGAATAAGAACCTACAACTCCATTTTTATCTATTGCAATAAAACCTGCTTGTAAGTTTGTCAAATCCTTGTGCTTCGAAATAATTCGCTCAACCGCCAATCTACACGCATCCATTGGAGAATATCCGTGACGCATTAATTCCACCACTGTATGACTTCCAGCTATTCGAACTATTGCTTCTCCCAAACCAGTGGCACAGGCAGCACCAATTTCATTGTCAACGAAAAGTCCTGCACCAATAATTGGTGAATCACCCACTCTACCATGCATTTTATACGCCCATCCACTTGTTGTACAAGCACCGCTCAAATTACCTTTTTTATCCATTGCTATTAAACCAATCGTATCATGGTTTTCATGGTTAATTTCAGGTTTTTTGAAAAGATCTTGATTTTCTTTTTTCCATTTTTTGTATTCCGCTTTCACTTCTGGAATTGGTGTTTTGATGGTGTCAAACCCTTGTTCCAACGCAAACTTCTTCGCTCCTGCTCCAACCAACATAACGTGTTGTGTTTTGTCCATTATAGAACGTGCAACAGATATTGGATGGCCAATTCCTTCTAAAAACGCAACAGAACCACAACGCGATTCATGATCCATAATACATGCATCTAACGTTACATGTCCATCTCTATCAGGCATTCCACCGATTCCAACGCTTCTATTTGTCAAATCAGATTCGGTTACTCGAACTCCTTTTTCAACAGCGTCAATTGCATTCCCTCCAACTCTCAAAACTTCCCAAGCAGCTGCATTGGCTGCTAATCCATGATTCCACGTTGAAATAACAATCGGACCGTCAATTTTCGTTTCGAATGATTTTGCAACTAATTCACTTGCTTTAAATGGTTTCACCAGTCCAACAGCAGCACCGATTAGTCCAAGTTTTAAGAAATTTCTTCTTTTTTGATCTGACATTTCTATTGGTTTAAGAGTTCTTTTGCCAACCAAGCTTGGTAAATCGAAGCATAACGTTGGTGCATTGAATATTCAACAGCAAAATCATGTAATCCTGAATAATCAGGTTTTGCCATCATAAAAATATAATTGTTATCATCTCGATTCAAAACAGCATCAACCACTTCTGATGGTGGAATGCAAATTGGACCTGGAGGTAAACCACTAATTTTATAAGTATTGTAAGAACATTCAATTTCTTTGTGAACATTCAATAATCGTTGAACGCCATCTAACTTATCTCCCCAACAAAACTTGAACGTTGGATCAGATTGTAATTTAATTCCTTGTTTGATTCTATTCAAGTATAAACCAGCTATAACAGGCCATTCAGCTGAATGGCCACTTTGTTCAGAATAAACAATACTTGCCAACGTCACAGCTTCTGATGGTGAATTAAGTCCAACTTTTTTCAATTTAACAATCCGTTCTGGCGTCCAAAAATTCTTGAATTCCTTTGCCATGCGCTCAACGAAGACCTTTTCGTCTGTATCATAGTACATTTTGTAAGTATTCGGTAAAAAAAGTGCTGGCAATTGTTCTTGAGAGAATCCATATTTTTTTAATGTTTGTTCGTCGTTCAGATATGAAACAAGTTTCGTACTGTCAATCATGACATTCGCGCACACCTTACTTGCTAGTTGGTAAATATCGCGGCAATTGTTAAACGTAACATTAACCTCAACTTCACCGTTTCCATTTCCAGCATCATTTAATTTGAATCCATTTAAAATGGTACGATATTGTGAATTCGCTTCGATTACGTATTTACCAAGTGCAATATTTTCTTTGTTCAACCCCTTGTATTCAGCCACTTTCACAAATGCATCGACATCGTCTATAATTCCTTTTCTTTGTAATTCTTGTCCCAATTCACTTGCTTCTAGATGATCTTTAATGAAAAAATCAACCTTTGCAGTGTTAGACGTTTCCGTTCTACTACTTAGATACAACGATATCTTAGGGAACAATAAGATTCCACCAAGAACTGCCACTGCAGCAATGATAATAACTACTTTTCTAGACATAATTGAAACATAATTTCGTCAACGCGTTGACCTTTAACTAAAAACCATTCTTTCCTAACTCCTATTTTCACAAACCCACATAATTCGAATAAGCGAACACTTTCTGGATTTGTTTCTTGAATGGAACAATATAAATTGTGCATCGCAAGAAACTCTGATGCATAGGTAATCATCAATTCCAAACTTTCTCGAGCATAGCCTTTTTGTTTATGTTGACCATCTCCTATTAATATTCCAACAGCTGCATTGCCATTTCGAAAATCAACATCATATAAATCTATTGCACCAACAGCTTCATCAGAATCGTTTAAACAAATCATTAAGCGCAATTGTCCTGAAGATCTAATGTGTTGTTGTTGCTCAATTAATTGCAGAATTCCGTGCATAGAAAACGGAACTTCTGTATCCGTCACCTTCCAATGAGCTGGATTATTTTCCCACAACAGTAATTTTGTTGCGTCCGATGGTTCAACCGATCGAAGGTGTATGTTTTCCGCTTTTAACATTTTCTAATTTAAGCAAACGACTTTTAATGTCATCTTGGGTATAATTAGGTAGATTTCTATAATCTTCAGTCAAATTTAATCCAAAAACGGTTTCAATTTCACCTATTACTTTTAAATATTTCAACAATTCACTGAGTTGAAAAACTGAGTCAGAACACTGAAACAACTCAGTTATTGGTGTTAAACATGTGTTTTTTGTTGATTCAGCAAGTTGATAGTTTGAGAAAACCGCATGAATCTCACTTGGACTAAAGTCCTTTTTTAATTGAACAAAGACACACGGTATTTTTTTATTTTCAATCACTGAAACTACTTTTGAAGTCAAAAGACCTTCATCTTTGCCATTTACTTTAAGACTGTAATATCGTCCATTTACAGAACAACCAATATGTGGTGGGATTTTATCAGCATACCAAATCCAAAGAAAAAAACCTTTTTCAAAAATTGTAGAATCCTTTGATCTCGAAATAGTACCAAATTCGAAATCAGACATTTATATCTCCTTTAAAAACGAATACTGCTGGACCAATCAATTTTATATTCGTGAATGCGCCATTCCCATGATATTCAAAATCAACTTTTAGATTTCCACCTTTTACTTGAACTAAAATTTCATTTTTACCAATTCTATTTTCAGAAAATCCCACAATCAATGCACAGGCTGTTGCTCCCGTTCCACATGAAAGCGTTTCGTCCTCAACACCTCGTTCATACGTTGCAATTTTGATGCAATTAGAATCTATAGCTTCAACTAAATTAACGTTAATCCCTTCCTTTATATATGGATCTGAATACCGAATTTCTTTCCCAGTGGAAACAATATTTTCATTTCCTAAATTCCCAACGAACCGAACATAATGCGGTGAACCAGTATTCAATTCAAATGATTTATCTTTCTGATTAACAGTATTTAATGACAACATATCTAAAGTGATAGTTTCACCATTCATTTGAGCTGTATGTTCGCCATCAATTGCTAAAAAACGCGTGTTAAGCACATCAATACCTAATGATTTGGCAAATGCAACAGAACATCTTGCACCATTTCCACAAAAACTTTTAGACCCATCTGAATTATAATAATCAATCTCAAAATCGAGTGAATCGTGCTTATTTATTTTAATCAATCCATCAGCACCAATACCAAAACGACGGTCGCAAACCTGAATGATTTGAGGAATTGACAAGTCATTATATTGGCCATTTAGGTTGTCCAACATAATAAAATCATTTCCTGTACCCTGATATTTTTGAAAATGAATCAGCATCAAATATTTTTTAAACAAAGTTAGTTTATTCGTTCTAATAATTTGATTATTGCTTAACATTCTTTAACAGCCACCAAGCAACAAAACATTGGTCATAGTCGTTATTATTGCATTAAAAAATTAAAAAATCATGAAAAATAACTTTAAACTTTTTGGATTGGGTCTTTTAGGAGGAATGCTCCCACTCGGCGCGTTTTTAATGTTTAACGCTACATCTTATTCGAGTTTGTCGGACGAGGTAATTGATGGAAACAGATTGTATAACGCACGAGCTGTAAATTTTGATGGAACAAACCCCATAGCTCCAGATTTTATTGCCGCATCAGAAAGCTCAATAAACTCAGTCGTTCACGTAACAACAAAAGTCGTTAAAACATCCTTTCAACGAGACCCTTTTCAGGAATTCTTTTATGGTCCCGGTGCTGGTGGTCAAGAATACAAACAATATGGTGCTGGTTCTGGCTCCGGTGTAATAATTTCATCTGAAGGATACATTGTAACCAATAATCACGTAATTGAAGATGCAAGCGAAATTGAAGTCATCTTAAACGACAACACAAAATACACCGCTAAATTAGTTGGTGCTGATCCTTCAACTGATATTGCGGTTTTAAAAATTGAAGGAGCAGGATTTCAACCTATTCCAATTGGAAATAGTGATGATTTAAGAATTGGAGAATGGGTTTTAGCTGTAGGAAATCCATTCAACCTTACTTCTACTGTGACCGCTGGAATTGTTTCAGCCAAAGCTCGAAACATCAATTTATTATCAGATAGAACACAGCAAAATGTTGTTCCAATCGAATCTTTTATTCAAACAGATGCTGCTGTAAATCCTGGTAACAGTGGTGGCGCATTGGTAAATACAAAAGGTGAATTGGTTGGACTCAATACTGCTATTGCATCACAAACTGGCAGTTATTCAGGTTATTCATTTGCTATTCCAGTTAATCTTGTGCAAAAAGTAATGCGTGATTTAATTGATTACGGTATTGTTCAAAGAGGATTTCTAGGTGTTCAAATAGCCGATATTAATCAAGAAATAAAAGAGAAAAACTCTTTATCTAGTATTAAAGGTGTTTTTATTTCAGAAGTTACTGATGGAGGAAGCGCAGAAAAAGCTGGATTAAAAACAGGCGATGTCATTCTAAAAATTGGAACAAGAGAAGTAAATTCAGTTGCTGAATTACAAGAAGAAATCGGAAAACGTCGTCCTGGAGACAAAGTTTCCTTGACAATTCAAACCAAAGGTGGTGACGAAGAAATAAAAGAACTCATTTTACGTAACCAAGATGGTGAGACATCGTTAATTTCCAAGGAAGAAATTGCCAAAAATTATGCGTTAGGTGCAACTTTTATAGAATTAAGCAGTAAAGAGAAGAAAGAACTCAATATTACTTATGGAGTAAAAATTGAGACATTAAATGCTGGTAAACTAAAATCCATTGGAATTCAGCCCGGAATGATAATAACAAAAATAAATAATGAACAGATTGATACAGTAGAAAAATTAACGTCAAAATTAAATGGTGCTAATAAGGGGATTTTGTTAGAAGTACTGAGCGCTAGCGGTAAGAAGAATTATTACGGCTTTGGTTTGTAAATCAGCATAAAGGCACGATTATTGAGAAGCAGGTATGTTAAAAAATTGTAAAGATTTTTTTGGAAATCTATATATTTTGGTTGTACCTTTGCATCCGTTTTCCCCATTACTAATTCAAAAAAGAGGAGTAAGAACAGAATGAGACAGCTAAAAATTACGAAGTCGATTACCAATCGCGAGAGTCAATCACTTGACAAATACTTACAAGACATTGGTAAAGAAGAGTTAATAACAGCAGAGCAAGAGGTAGAATTAGCTAGGAAAATTAAGCAAGGTGATCAACAAGCCTTAGAGAAATTAACAAGAGCAAATTTACGTTTCGTTGTATCCGTTGCAAAACAATACCAAAATCAAGGATTAACATTACCAGATTTAATTAATGAAGGTAATTTAGGTTTGATTAAAGCAGCACAAAAATTTGATGAAACACGTGGATTTAAATTCATTTCATACGCTGTATGGTGGATTCGTCAATCTATTTTACAAGCGTTAGCTGAACAGGCTAGAATTGTACGTCTTCCATTGAATCAAGTTGGTTCTTTGAATAAGATCAACAAAGCATTTTCAAGATTAGAACAAGAATTCGAACGTCCACCATCAGCTGAAGAGTTGGCGGAGGCATTAGAAGTTCCTGAAGATAAAATCAAGGAAAGTTTAAATGTTTCTGGTCGTCACGTATCAATGGATGCTCCCCTATCAACTTCTGAAGATGGAGGAACATTAATGGATGTTATGGCAAATGCAGATTC
>VFKM01000039.1 GCA_009885545.1 Flavobacteriales bacterium | reverse complement strand
CAATTACATCAAAGAAATCAGGCAAACGTTCAAAATCTTTGGGATCATTATTCGTTACAATTGTATTCGTATATCCCCATTTATTCAAATTTTCTTTCAGAATTCTAGCACGTTGTTGAATGACTTCATTCGACACTAAAAGTCCTTTATTTCCCAAAAAAGAAGCGATTAATGTACTTTTTCCTCCAGGCGCAGCACACAAGTCTAAAACTGTTGGTTCTACTGGAAGTTCAAGTTGTCGCAACACTGCATCCAACACCATCGAACCTGCCTCTTGTGGATAATAGGAACCTGCATGAAAAAGTGGATCCAACGTAAAGGATGGTCGCTCTTTCAAATAAAACGCATTTTCACACCAGCATACTTCGGAAAGAATATCAAGCTTGGAATGTACTTTTTCAGGATGGAATCGAACTGAAACAGGCGGCGTAGTATCTAATGCCACAAGCAATTCAGCACCTAAAAAAGAATCTTTTTCTACACGTT
The DNA here is from genome assembly GCA_009885545.1 of Flavobacteriales bacterium. Lineage (GTDB taxonomy): Bacteria > Bacteroidota > Bacteroidia > Flavobacteriales_D > Crocinitomicaceae > M0103. The sequence continues at coordinate 20,920 of VFKM01000039.1, read as the reverse complement.
GAATAAATGCTGGATCAAAAGGAATACTCATGTTGTAAAGATAATTACTTAAAAGTTGCTAATTACAAATAAATTAGTTGCGAGTTGCAAGTTGCGAAGCCCGTTGTGAAAACAACTAGCAACTTATAACTAGCAACTTGTAATTTAAGAACTTGTAACTAATAAAACGTTATACATTTCTGAGTTGAAAGTAGCAACCGCTTCCCTCCCAACGCACAATCCAACACACCAGACAATTTTCTCATCATCATGCACAACAAATTGGTTTGGACGTAAATGATTTGGAATTTTCGCATCCTTCAAAATATCTGAAATAAGTTTAGAACCTTTTAGACCGATTGGTTTCATTCGATCACCTATGTCCCAATGACGAATTTTCAATTCACCTTTAACTTTCGCGGAATCAAGAAATAAAATATCTTTTGAGAACTCATTAGGTAAGGAATCAACCTTTTCAATATGAAGAATCGGTACGGTTGAATTTTCTATTGCTTTTTTGAAATAAAAAAACGTTCCTTCATGCATGATTTCTTGAAAAGTATTGTTTGTCACAACAAGTTTCTTTCCCTTAATCGCTGCTCGAAGCTTTATCAATTCAGTGCTTAATCCTGATGACATTTCTAATTGACGTATTAACTCATACAATTCAAATTCACCGAACTTATCAAATTCATCGAATGCTAAAATTTGAGTTGTGTTAATCGTATGAATCAAAGGTTTGATTCGATTACTTAATTCCAACTGTTTTGCTTGAAAAATAGTTGTCATCAACAACACACTTTCATTTAACGTTGGAATGTGACTTTTTAATTCCGGTAAAATAACATTTCGCAACTTGTTTCTACTGTATTTGTTGCTTTGATTCGAAATATCTTCTCTCCAAACAATTTTATTGCTTTTTGCATATTCGACAATGTCTTCTTTTGAAATCGCCAATAAAGGCCTGATATATTCGAGATTTTCTGACAGCATACATGCTAGACCCATAATTCCAGAATTTCGGGCAAGGTTTAAAAAAAAAGTTTCAACCTGATCATCGGCATGATGTCCCAAAACAATTTTACTGTCTGAATTTGATTTGAATTTTTCAAAAAATGAATAACGCACTTTACGGGCTTCATCTTGAAGATTTCCACCAAGTTCATTCAATTGTTTTTGTAAATCAATTTGCTTTAAATGAAAAGGTATATTTTTTTGCTTACAAAAATCTTCTATTAATTCTTGATCCAAATCAGAATCATTTCCCCTCAATTGATAGTTAACATGAAGTGCAGAAACATTTAGTTTGAGTTTAGTGAATATATTTAATAGCACCATTGAATCAACACCTCCGCTACATGCTACAAAATAATTATGGCTTGTGTTTTTTCCTATTAAATCTGAAATATGTTGTTCGAAATCACTCATTTATTCCATCCAAAATCCGCTTTACTTTTACCAAACATTCTTGATATTCTTTTTCAGGATCCGATTGAATCGTAATGGCTCCTCCCACTGAGCAGGATAAATAGCGCTCCTTTTGATTGTATAACAACGTTCTAATTACCACATTGAAATCAAAATCTCCATTTGGAGCGATATAACCAATCGAACCAGAATACAATCCTCTCTTAAATGATTCAAACTCTTCAATTAGTTCCATTGCTCTTAATTTTGGTGCTCCTGTCATAGAGCCCATTGGAAAAGTAGCTTTTAATATATCAGTGAAATTAACATCCTTTTTTAACTCACAAGAAATACTTGAAATCATTTGATGAACTGTTTCAAATGAATAAATTTCACATAATTCGTCAACTTGAACAGAATTAACAGCAGCAACACGCGACAAATCATTTCTTACTAGATCAACAATCATAATGTTTTCTGCACGTTCCTTAGGATCAGTTGATAAATTGTTTTTTAAAATCAAATCTTCTTCTTCGGTAACACCTCTCGGTGCTGTGCCTTTAATGGGTTGTGAAAAAAGTTTATTCGCTTCTTTTTTTAAAAAACGCTCAGGACTCCCACAAAAAACATCAAATTCTCCAAATTTAAAATAACTAGAATAAGGCGCTTGTGTAATTTTATTCAACTTAAAATAGGTGTCGAATTCATAAGGAATATCAACATTCTCAGCATAAAATTCCTGACAAAAATTGAGCTCATAAATATTACCTTGTTGAATTTGCTCTTTAATTTGGAGTACTTTATCTAAATATTCTGTTTTCGAAATTCGAGGTTGAAAATTAAAATTGTGCGGATGAAAATTTTGATCTGTTTCTTCTTCTAAAAATTGGGAAATAAAATCCAAACTTTCACTGTTCTTTTCCCCTTGTAAAAATTCAACGTTCTCTTTATGCAAATTCACAACATATTTAGGGTTCCAAAAAAACGTTTCAGGAAATAGTAGTCCATCACTATTTTCAGATTTTAAGCCATGAATTTGGTTTTTCAAGTCATAAGAAAGATATCCATAAAGATAATTTCCTTTGTGTTGCTCAATAAAGCTTTGAAGGTCTTCTATCTTTCCATTTCTTTTAAAAACAAATTTCTCGCCTTCACCAAAAGCAAGAACGCCTGTCCCATCATTGCTATTCAAATAAACTATTGGAAATTGAACCATTCAACGAAATTAACCAAATACAATGAATCTGGAAAATTAAACATCAATGATAGTTCCTAAAATTATGTATTTTAGTCCCTCATTTAAAGTCCGCATGTTATACCGAATACTTAAAATTATTATCGGAATTGGAATACGTTTGTTTTACAAAGAAATCAAAGTAAAAAACAAACAGTTTTTGGACCATGACGGACCTATGATTATAATTGCCAATCACCCAAATTCTATGATGGATGGTTGGATCATCGCACAAATTTGTCGACAACCAATTAATTTTTTGGCGAAAGGAACTTTTTTCAATACACCACTAAAAAGACGATTTCTTAATAGTTTAAATATGATCCCAATAAACAGAAAAGTGGATCAAACAACAGAAGGCGTTAACAATGAAGATTCATTTGAAGCATGTTATAAAGTTTTAGAAGAAGGGAAAACTTTAGTGATTTTCCCAGAAGGAAACAGCATCTTAGAAAGACAATTAAGAGAACTAAGAACCGGCACTGCTCGAATTGCACTTGAAACAGAAAACCGAAATGGTGGTAAACTCAATTTAAAAATTGTACCATTAGGCTTATTCTATTCCAAAGCAGAAAAGTTTAGAAGCTCGGTTTTGGTTGATGTTGAACAAGGTTTATTTGCAGCGGATTACCTTGAAGAGTATCAAGAAAACAATTCAATAGCTGCGAAAAAATTAACTGAAAAATTCAGAATTCATCTGGAACGAGTGCTTATTACGACAGAGTCTTCAGAACAAGAAAAATTAATTGAAAATATTTTTGAGATTATTCGTGAAGTGCAGCATTATAAAAATGTGGAAGAAAACACCCAACTTTTACAGCAAATTAAAGATAAACTAGAAGAAATTCAATTGGTTCAACCGTATTTGGTAGAGGAAATTCAAAATCTCATACAAGCAATTCATTGGCAATCAGAAAAGCTAGAAATTAAAAAGGAGTTCTTAAGCAAACGATTTAGATCTAAACGATTTATTAATCAAATAATTTTTTCAACTCTATTAATAATTCTCGGACTACCTATTTTTATATTCGGGTTGATCCAAAGTATTTTGCCTTTTCAATTGACTTCTTTTTTAATGCCAAAGCTTGTCAAAAATGTAGAATACTATGCGCCCATTGCAATTCTTTTAGGATTGGTTTTTTATCCTTTAAATTACTTCGCTTTTCTGCACTTTATCGGAGAATATTTTGAGTTCAACACATTAAGTAAAGTGATTTATTTTATAGCCATGCCAATTACAGGAATGCTAGCTTATCAATTTGTCAATTACCTAAAAAGCACTTCATTTAAATGGAAATATGTATTTCAAATTGTCAATCAAAATGAAGCATTAAAAGAATTGAGAAAACTTCAAAATGATTTGAAGAAAATCATTACTCATGAATAAAGTGATAGAGTTGTCAAGATTATTTCAATAAAACTGTCATTCCATCTTTTAATCCAGTCACAAATACCAAATCATCTTTTTCACTGATTATTGAAATTGCGATTTTATTCTTTTTACCATTTTTCAACACAATTACCTGTTTCGAAAGTATAGCCTCTTTTGGTAAATAACATCCTTTGGTTTTTGACATCGGTAATGAAATCCGAATAAGTTGATTATTCACTATGTCTTTACCTTTAACTTTTTGAAAAGAACAAATAAGCTTCATTTTCGCATCTAATTGTATTGCTTTTTTGATTTTCCCGAAACCAATTTTGTCCTCGTTAATACCTAAGAAATCAAAATCATCACATTGCTTTAATTCTTGATACGTTTCCTGAGATACAATAAATTCAGCATTATAAACAGCGTCTTTTGCGATTTTTAATACCGTTTGATTCTTTCTGACTTTAGAATTATGTTTTACATAAACTGAAGTAATAACACCATCAAAGGGCGCTAAATAAAAATAGTTTTCAATTTCACTTTCTTGATTATTTAATTTAGAAAATAAGATGTAGATGTCATTCTCAATAATTAGCGCTTTTTCCGCTTCAGAAAAAATACTTGGAAATTGAGGTAATCGTTTTGCGGGTGTGACTTCTTCTTTAAATTTTTTCCATTTAGTCAATTCAGAAGGTAACTTTTTTTCAATTTGTTTCTCAAAGGATAGTAAACCGTTTGAGAAAGACTCTTTACCCTGAGCCAATTCCCGAAAAGCTTCTTCGATATTTAATTTCACCAAAAGCTCGTTGAATTTGAAATGAGTACCAACACTTAATGGCATATCTCCTTTTTCAAGTTTACCTGATTTAGAAAATGAAACATCTTTTATAGTTGAATAAGTTACTTTACCATCGATAGTTTCTGAACTATTCATCGTAACATTCTTTACAACTATGCTCGGTATTATGCGTTCAACATCTTCTTTTGATTGAGTAACATCTTCATTTGATTCACAAGAAAATAGTAACAATGCAAAAAAACAAGTGCAAATGACTAATGATTTTGAAAAAATTTTAATCTCAGTTAATTTCATACGAGTGCTATACACCTTTGTTCAAGAAAGGCTCAATATGTGTTGAAGATACAATATTAACCGATGAGATAAACTCAATTTTCCTATTATTTGTATCTTCGTCACATGTGTGGTATTACAGGATTTTTCGATTTTACTAAATCATCTTCTGAGTTGATTTTAGAAAAGATGTCCAACACGCTGATTCATAGAGGTCCAGACGGTGGAGACACTTTATTACTAAATGAACAAAACCTACAAATCGGATTTGGTCATCGTAGACTTTCAATAATTGATTTGTCAGATCATGGCAAACAACCAATGCAATTTGAAAATCTTACAATTTGCTTCAATGGAGAAATTTACAATTATCAAGAAATAAAAGCTGAATTATCTATTCTTGGACATCAATTTAGTGGTGGTTCAGATACAGAAATGATTTTACACGCCTATGCTCAATGGGGCGAAGATTGCCTTCATAAGTTTATTGGGATGTTTGCAATTGTAATTTATGATTCTGCTGCGAATCATGTTTTCATTGCTCGAGATAGAGCTGGGGTGAAACCTTTCTTTTATTATCATAAAGATGGGCTGTTTCTTTTTGCATCTGAATTAAAAGCATTTCATGAACATCCTGGTTTTGTTAAGAAAATTAATCTGAATGCTGTTGCAGCTTTTATGCAATATGGAAACGTACCAACACCGCATTGTATTTTTGAAAACTGTTTTAAGCTAGAGCCAGGTCATTCGATGGTTTTTTCTTTGAAAGATCAAGGCCTCACGAAAAAACACTATTGGAATGTTTACGATGCTTACAACAAACCAAAAACGACACTTTCATTTGAAGAAGCAAAAATCGAAACTGAGAAAATTCTAAGTTCAGCATGTGAATACAGAATGGTTGCTGATGTTCCGGTTGGCGTTTTTCTTAGCGGTGGATACGATAGTGCTTGCGTTACAGCTTTACTTCAGAAGAATCGAACTGAAAAGTTAAAAACATTTACGATTGCCGTTCCAGATATTGGATTGAATGAGGCTCCTTATGCTAAAGAAGTTGCAAAACATCTAGGAACAGACCATACAGAAATTGAGTGCACTCAAAAAGATGCAACTGATTTAATTGTGAATCTTCCTTTCTATTACGATGAACCTTTTGCGGACAGCAGTGCGATTCCTACAACCTTGGTAAGTATTATGGCTCGTAAACATGTTACTGTTGCATTAAGTGCAGATGCAGGTGATGAAGTTTTTGCAGGCTATAATCGCTACGATTATTTGATGCGTTACGGGAAGAAGATGGAAGCAATGCCATCGTTTGTGCGTAAATCAATTGCTGGAATAATGGATAAAATTCCTTCTGATAAAATTCCAATTCTTAAAAACAAGTACAATTTTCATAACCGCTACGAGAAGTTGAAAGGTATTTTAAGAAATCCTTCTTCACAACAAATAATGCTGAGTTTAAGCCAACAATATACAGACGAACAATTAAAAGATGTGCTTTTGAATAGTTCTATTGAGCGTTTAGAAACAAACTACCTTTCAACTGAATTGTTAAAGGAAAACTATTCGCCTTTAGCATACATGATGGCTATTGATTATGAAACTTATCTTGTAGACGATATTTTACAAAAAGTAGATCGGGCAACAATGACGGCAAGTTTAGAAGGACGAGAGCCGTTTTTAGATCATCGTGTTATTGAATGGGCTGCAACATTACCGGACGATTTCAAATACCATAACGGAGAAAAGAAATATATTTTAAAGGAAATTGTGCATCAATACCTTCCAAAAGAAATGATGGATCGACCAAAAATGGGATTTGCAATTCCGATTGCTCATTGGATGCAAAATGATTTAAGAGAATTGGTTGAAGAGCATTTGCAAGAAAAAGAAATCAAGGAACAAGGAATTTTTCGTTGGGAATTTGTTGCTAAATTGAAAACAGATTTTTTTGGTGGCAAAAAAGAATACGATGTTAAATTATGGTATTTATTGATGTTCCAAATGTGGTATGGGAAATGGGTGAAATAAGTGAAAAGTGAGGAGTTTAGAACTAATAGTTTAAAGTTTATAACTGATAGTTGAAATTCCTTTGCGCACTTTGCGTCTTTGTGGTGAAAATTAGTAATGAGTTTAAAAATGAAAGTTTATAATTTATATTGAATTGATACACGTACTATACATATCTTACGACGGCATGACAGATCCTTTGGGTCAGTCGCAAGTATTGCCCTATTTGGTTGGGTTATCCAAAGAAGGGTATTCGTTTCATTTAATAAGTTTTGAAAAGGAAGAACGTTTTGAACAACATCGAGAACATATTCAAGCCATTTGTGATGCTGCAGGAATTACGTGGCATCCTTTAAGTTACACGAAAAAACCACCATTACTTTCAACGATTTATGATGTGCAACGGATGAAAGGTTTAGCACATCAACTTCATAAAGAACACAATTTTAAAATCATTCATTGTCGCAGTTATATAGCCGCATTGGTCGGTTTGGGAATGAAAAAGAAATTTGGTACAAAATTCCTTTTTGACATGCGCGGTTTTTGGGCAAATGAGCGTGTTGATGGTAAAATATGGAATTTGAGGAATCCAATCTTTAAAAAGGTATACAACTATTTCAAAAAGAAAGAAATCCAATTTTTTACAGAAGCAGATTACACAATTTCCTTAACCTATAATGGTAAAAATGAAATCGAAAGTTGGAAGGAATTTGGCAATAATAAACCGCATATTGAAGTTATCCCTTGCTGCGTGGATCTTGATTTATTCAATCCAGAAAATATTAACGAAACAGATCAAATCAACCTTCGAAAAACACTGAATATAGATTCAACTGATTTCATTTTGGGATATGTTGGTTCAATCGGCACTTGGTACATGTTATCCGAAATGCTCGACTATTTCAAACAATTAAAGGCTACAAAACCTTCAGCTAAATTTTTATTTGTAACTGGCGAAAGTCCGTCAACAATTCTTAATAAAGCGAATGAAATAGGAATCAATTTAGAAGATATCATCATTACTTCATGCAGACATAATGAAGTACCATTGAATATTAGTCTGTTTGATTGTTCCATATTTTTCATACGCCCTACATATTCCAAAAAAGCTTCATCACCAACAAAACAGGGTGAAATAATGGCAATGGGTATTCCGTTAATTTGTAATGCTGGTGTTGGAGATACTGATATAGTCGTTGAAAAATATCATGCTGGGCAAGTATTAAAGGATTTGACAGATGCAGCTTACCTTCAATCTTTAGAAACAGACTTCGAATTTATAAAATCTAAAACAATGGAAGGAGCTCGTGAATTTTATGGATTGAAAGAAGGCGTTCAGAAATATTTGAAAGTCTATAAATCAATGTTGAATTCGTAACTTCGCTTTCAATGTCTAAAACCATATTCTTTCTAGTTCCTTATCCAAAAGGTGAAGCGCCCTCTCAACGGTTTCGTTTCGAACAATATTTGCCCTTTTTAGAAGAACAAGGATATACCATTGAAATTCATTCTTTCTACACTTACAAAACGTGGCAATCCCTATACAATGGAAGCACTCTAACAAAGATGTGGGGCGTTTTTTCTAGTTTCTTTAGACGTTTTGGATTGTTATTCAAACTTCATAAAGCTGATCATTTATTTATTCATAGAGAAGTTGCCCATGTCGGTCCACCGATTTTTGAATGGATAATAGCAAAAGTTCTGCGCAAAAAATATATTTACGATTTTGACGATGCAATTTGGCTTCCCAATTACAGTGATACAAATGCTCGGTTTCATCGTTTGAAAGCATATTGGAAAGTGAATTATTGCATGAAATGGGCTGATAAAATTTCTGCTGGAAATGAATATTTAGCTAATTATGCTCGGCAATACAATTCTAACGTTCAAATTATTCCAACTACAATTGACACCGAGTTTCATCATTCTATATCGTGTAATCACGAACAAAACAATATAGTAATTGGCTGGACAGGAACACATACCACAATGCATTATTTGAATGAGTTAATTCCAGTTTTAAAAGAATTAGAAGAAACATACGATTTTACTTTTCTGGTTATTTCGAATGACAAGCCAACATTTGAATTAAATTCTTTGAAGTTTATTAAATGGCAAAAAGAAACTGAAATTGAGGATTTGGCTAAAATGAATATTGGTGTGATGCCTTTACAAAAGGATATTTGGTCAGAAGGGAAATGTGGTTTCAAAGGATTGCAATACATGGCGCTTGAAATACCAACAATTATGTCGCCAGTTGGTGTAAACACAACAATTGTTCAAGATGGAATCAATGGACTTTTAGCGAGTTCAATTGAAGAATGGAAGGAGAAATTAATACTTCTGCTAACAGACCAAGAACTAAGAAAAAAACTCGGTCAAGCTGGACGAAAAACCGTTGAAGAGTTCTATTCAGTAAAGGCAAATAGACAAAAATATTTGGACCTTTTTAATTAAATATACTGTCAATGAAACTTATTTTCGCTACGCACAACAAACATAAGGCTCAAGAAATACAATCACTTGTACCATCAGAAATTCAAATATTGACATTAGATGACATTCAATGTTTTGATGAAATACCTGAAACTTCTCCAACTTTAGAAGGAAATGCCAATCAAAAAATGCAGTTCATAATTGACCATTATAATGTGAATTGTTTTGCAGACGATACAGGTTTAGAAATTGAAGCGCTAAATGGTGAGCCTGGAGTTTACTCTGCACGTTATGCAGGAGAAATGAAAGACCCTAATCTCAATATGAACTTAGTACTTTCAAAAATGAACGGTATAAAAAATAGATCAGCCCGTTTTAGAACAGTAATTGCATTGTATTTGAATGGTGAAAAATATCAGTTCGAAGGGATTGTAAATGGCAAAATAACGGAATCAAAATCAGGTAAAGAAGGTTTCGGCTATGACCCTATTTTTGAACCTGAAAATTGTGGAAAAACCTTTTCAGACATGAATTTACAAGAAAAAAATCAACTAAGTCATCGAGCAAGAGCATTTGCCAAAATGATTGATTTTTTGAATCAAAATTCCATATGAAAAGTCTCCAAAGTCAGCTTAATAAATTCTAAAAAATCAGTACATTTGCATGCATCAGAAATCAAATGATAATTGCTAAAAATTAGACCAAATGAATACATCATCATCAAAAATAACATATACTTTAACAGACGAAGCACCTGCTTTGGCAACTTATTCATTTTTACCAATTGTAAAAGCATTTACAGAACCAGCTGGTATCGAAATTGAAACAAAAGACATTTCTTTAGCAGCTAGAATTTTGGCAGTTTTTCCTGATTTCCTTTCTGATAATCAAAAAGTGACTGATGCGCTTTCTGAAATGGGACAATTGGCAACTACACCAGATGCAAATATTATCAAATTACCAAATATCAGTGCCTCTGTTCCTCAATTAAAGGAGGTAATAAAAGAATTGCAAAGCCAAGGATATAAAATTCCTGATTATCCAGAAACTGCTACAAATGATGCTGAAAAATTAGCGAAATCAAGATATGATAAAATAAAAGGAAGTGCTGTTAATCCTGTTTTAAGAGAAGGGAATTCAGATCGTCGTGCACCACTTTCAGTTAAAAATTATGCGCGCAAACATCCACATTCAATGGGGAAATGGAGTGCCGACTCTAAATCGCATGTTTCTCATATGGAAGAAGGAGATTTCTTTCACAATGAAAAATCAATTACATTGAAAGATGCTGGAAGCTATAAAATCGAATTTACAGATGAAAATGGAATCTCTCAAATTTTAAAAGCAGATGCTCCTTTAAAAGCAGGTGAAATAATTGATTCAACCATAATGAGTAAAAAGAAACTTATCGCTTTCTTAGAAACTCAAATACAAGATGCTAAAGATAAAGGCGTATTGTTTTCATTGCACATGAAGGCAACAATGATGAAGGTTTCTGATCCAATTATTTTTGGTCATGCTGTGAAAGTTTTTTTCAAGTCAGTTTTCGAAAAACACGCTGCTATCTTAAATGAATTAGGGGTTGATGTTAATAATGGATTTGGAGATTTATTATCAAAAATTCAAACTTTACCTGCAGATCAAAAGGCTGAAATTGAAGCAGATATTAAAACATGTTTTGAAAGTGGTCCTGACGTTGCAATGGTCAATTCTGAAAAAGGAATTACCAATTTACACGTGCCAAGTGATGTGATTGTTGATGCTTCAATGCCTGCAATGATTCGTAATTCTGGTCAAATGTGGGATGCTAAAGGAAAATCGAGAGACACAAAAGCTATTTTGCCTGATAGCAGTTATGCTACTATTTATCAAGTTGCAATTGATTTCTGTAAAAAACATGGTGCTTTTGATCCCGTTACAATGGGAACAGTTCCTAATGTTGGTTTAATGGCACAAGCTGCTGAAGAATACGGTTCTCACGATAAAACATTCGAAATAAAATCGAATGGAACAGTTAAGGTTATTGATCAAAAAGGTGTAACGCTTTTAGAAAACAAAGTTGAATCAGGAGATATATGGAGAATGTGTCAAGCGAAAGACGCACCGATTAAAGATTGGGTTAAATTGGCTGTTTCACGTGCTAGATTATCAAATACTCCAGCAATTTTCTGGTTGGATAAAAATAGAGCGCACGATGCTCAATTGATTCTTAAAGTGAATGACTATCTAAAGGATCATAATACAGAAGGATTAGAAATTAAAATAATGTGTCCAGATGATGCTATTCAATATACGATGGAACGCATCATATTAGGAAAAGATACTATTTCAGTGACTGGAAATGTTTTACGCGATTATTTGACAGATTTATTTCCTATTCTTGAAGTTGGAACAAGTGCTAAGATGCTTTCAATCGTTCCGTTAATGAACGGCGGTGGTTTATTTGAAACAGGTGCTGGAGGATCTGCACCAAAACATGTTGAGCAATTCATCGAAGAAGGTCATTTACGTTGGGATTCATTAGGTGAATTTTTAGCATTAGCTGCTTCTTTAGAACATTTAAGTCAAACAACGGGGAATGCTAAAGCACAGGTATTAGCAGAAACATTAGATGCTGCGACAGGATTATTTTTAGATAACAATAAATCCCCTGAACGAAATGCTGGTGAAATAGACAACCGTGGTAGTCATTTTTATATAGCACTTTATTGGGCAAATGCATTAGCAAATCAAAATAAGGATGCTGAATTAAAAGCAACTTTTACTAAAATTGCTCAGGAATTAACGGAGAACGAAGAAAAAATAATGACTGAGTTGAATACTTCCCAAGGAATACATATGGATCTTGGAGGTTATTACCATCCAGATAAAACAAAATTAAATGCTGCGATGAGACCAAGCGCAACTTTAAATAATTTATTGAAATTAATTTAATAAAAAAGGGCTCTATTTAAATAGAGCCCTTCAATTTTTTAGTTGAATCTTAAAAATGCGATTCAATCTCATCCAATGCTCTAACACCAAATCCATCATTTGACCAACAATTCAGCTTATTGCCTGATTGATAAACAAACGAGGGGTACTTATGCTTAGCTAGAGCAGTCATTGCCTTATTATTTTTGGCCAAATTGGCTGGAATTTCGTTCCCTGCTTTTTTTGCATACCAATCCAAAGCAGTTGAATCACCATTACAAATAATGTATTCGATGTTTATTTTTGGATTTCTCTTTTTTAATTTTTGCATTCGCACAATCGATTCCGCACAAAAAGGGCAGCCAGGAATACTTATTACAAATAATCGATTAGGTTTAATCTCATTCAATTTATTCGTTTTTAGTATTGATTCTGCATTATTAGAAAAATCACCTTCGTAAATTGGAGCATATGCAAAATAAGAGAAGAAAAAAGAAACGGTTAATAAAGTTATTCCTACCCTTCTTAACCAATTTCTTTTAATCTTAAACTTTTTAAATAGATAGATAGAAATGAACAGCCCAAAAATGATTACCAAAATATATGGTAACGATTTTGCTAAAGTCCAACTAAATCCACTATTTAATAAACTATCTTCTATAAAATTCACAATGCGAATTATTTTATCTCACAAGCAAGAGTAACACCAAAAAGTGTAAAATCACCTTTGTCACATTCTGCTTTAGCATTCGCTTTAGTATCGTTAATCGTTGTGGTTGAAACTACTGTTCCTCCAGTCGTGCACTCACATGTATGGTCTTTTTTACAAGACATTAATAATGCAGTGAAGCATCCTATTGCTATTATTTTTTTCATGATTATATATTTTTTTAAACAAAAAAAGGAAGTTTACACTTCCTTTTAAATTTTGAGATATCTCTTATTGAGGTGTACAAGCCTTAAGAGGGATTACAGTAGAAGCATCACTACAAGCATCAGTAGCATCTTTTCCCTTATGCGTTTCCGTAGTTGATACAAATGAAGAATCAATGCAAGTGCATGTATACTCTTTTTTACATGAAGCTAAAAGTAAAACTCCTAATCCTAATACTAAAATACCTTTTTTCATAATAATGTTTTTTAAATTTGTCTAAAATTAAATATATTTTTCAATTATAAAAGAAATTGACCTTTAAAATGAATATCAAGACACTTTTATTGAATATTTTTCTAAAAATACTTTTTTTAGTTGTTTTGAGTTCGTGTAAAACAATTGCACCTTTACAACCAGAAACAATTGTTGAGGAAGTTCCAGAATTAACTCAAAAAGAATCCACAACTTATTTGCCAATTAAAATCAATTTAGCTCCCTACTTAGCAGAAGCCGAAAAATCATTACCAAAAAGTTTTACTGGAAAAGAAGATAATTGTGATGGTGTTAGTTATTCTTATAAATTCAATCGCAACCCAATTAAATTTGAAGGAAAAGGAGATTATTTATATTATGAAGTCGATGGAAAATATGCTCTTAATCTAAATTATTGCCCTGATTGTACTTACCTATTTGATAATAAAGGAACGTGCGTAATTCCAAGAATTTATGCTAGCTGTGGAGTTGGTGAACCTATGAGAAAAGTAATGGTGGCATATGCAACAAAATTTAAAATAACTCCAGATTTTAAGTTTAAAACAACAACCAATTTAAACAAATTTGAAACGATTGATGCGTGTGAAATTACAGTGTTCAACTATGATGCAACAGGCAAGTTAAGAAAAGAGGTAGTTGGCGTATTGAAGGATTTAGAAAATGATATTGATAAAGAAATGGCGTCAATTGATATTCGATCAGAAATAGAAGAAGTTTGGAACATGCTTTCAGAACCGACTTCATTAGGTAAATATGGCTACTTAAGCATACGCCCTAAAAGTATTTCATTAAGCGACATTAAATTTGAAAACAAACAGGCCGCAATTGAGTTGAGTTTAACAATTCAACCAGCCGTAACAACTTATCCTCCTGAAACGAAAACAAATAATTTACCCTTATTATCTGAACATAAAAAAGCCAAAGGTTTTGATATAAACTTAGATATTATTGCTAGTTATGATTCTTTAAGTTCAATATTAACAAGTGAAATTGCAGGTAAAAAAATCTTAATCAAAAAAAATGAAGTCATTTTTAAAACAGTTGAAATACAAGGCGCCATAAATAATCAATTGAATTTAAAAGTTGGTTTTGAAGGTAAACGTAAAGGAACATTATATTTGGTAGGTACTCCAATTTTCGATTCAATCCAACAAATTATTTCGTTCCCAGATTTGGTTTTTGATCTAAAAACAAAAAATGCCCTTTTAAAATCTGCAAAATGGCTCTTTAATTCAAAAATCACTGATTTAATGAGAACTTCAGCAACTTTCGATCTAAAACCTCATTTGATAGAAATGAAAAAGATGGTTCAAAAAGAAATGAACAGAGAAATTTCAAAAGGAATTAAATTATCAGGAAAGATTGATTCTATTGATTTACAAAATATCTATCCTAATCACGATAAATTAATTTTACGGGTTAATTCAAAAGGCGAAATTAATTTGTCTATGTAATTACCGATTTACCATATGCTGTGCAACTGCAGGAAAACAATTGTATAAAGCAATTTTCAAATCATCTGATAAATCCAAAGTTTCAATTGCCAATTTCATGCATCTTAACCATTCATTTTTGGCATCTTCTGTTATTGCATGTGGTAGATGTCGAGCTCGCATTTTCGGATGACCATATTTTTCAGTGTATAATTGAGGTCCTCCTAAAAATTGAGATAAAAACAGAAATTGCTTTTCTTTAATTTCTTCTTTGTCATTTTTAAAAAGTGGCGCGATTTTTTCAGATAAAAATACCTTATCATAAAAAACATCTACTAATTGCATCAATTTATTACCTCCTATTTTAGTATATAGCGTCTCCATCATATTATAAGATTATTTACTCTAATATTTATTTCGTTTAACAAAAAGAATCATTAAATTTGAATCTCCGCATATGACAAAGGTACTTTTAACAATAGTTGTTTCACTGTTTTCATTTCTAATTTTTTCTCAAACGAAAAAAGCAGGTAATGATCCTTTTTCTGATTGTTCAGGTGCTGTTAACATTTTCAAATCTGGAAGTTATTCTTTACAATTCACTGGTGGAAGTGGATTAGTTGATGAATTAATCAATTATCCTTCATTGGCTGATATGAATAATAAAAATATTATCTGGGTTTCATTCATCGCGGATGATGATGGTATACTAAGTTTTAACGCGAATATCGACCAAGGAGAAATACAAATGGTACTTTTCATTGAAGGAGAAACAAACGTTTGCAATGCATTAACTTCTGGTTCTGCTGAAATAAAGCGTATCAACAAGGCAAAAGGTCTTCAATATGTTGGTTTGGACACCAATGTAACAGTAAATGCACTTTATCCAGTTAATTTAAATGCTGGTCAAAAAATTCTAATCGCATTTACGACTATTGAAAAAAGTAAATCTAATTTAAATTTAGACTTTAAATTTAAAGAAAAATCAACTAGTTCAAATTTGACAAGTGGTTCGAAAATTTATGATAATCGATCTGATGAATTTGCACCATTTCTATCTATTTCGATCAAAGATGATAAGACAAATGACCCCATTATTGCAAATATAACCATTGAAGGAACAAAAGAATTAGCTGCATTATACAGAGGTAGTGAGTTATATTTTAATGTGCTTCGTGCAAGTAAAGTGAAAATCAAATGTGATGCGGAAGGATACTTTTTTGTAGATCAAGAAGTCAATCTATTAGCTGTTTCCAATCAAGAAGTTGTAGTGAAAATGAAACGATTGGCTAAAGGCACGAGTATTCAAATTGAAGAAATTGAGTTTAAAGCAGGTACAAGTGAGTTCGTGCCTGGTTCTGAATCACGATTAAACAGATTAAAAGATCTTTTAGCTTTGAATTCAGATTTACATATTGAAATCCAAGGTCACGTATTTGCAAAAGGTGACAATTCGACAGCTTCTCAGCACATGTCTGAAGCTAGGGCGAAACGAATAATGAATTATTTAATTTCAAACGGAATTCAAAAAGACAGGCTGGTTGCAGTCGGTTATGGAAACACTAAACCTATTTATCCAGACGCTAAATTAGAATCCGAAGAACAAGCAAATCGCAGAGTAGAAATAGTAGTTAAATAAATTCTTAGATTTCTTTTTTACATTTAACGTCTAAAAAACCAGAACAAATTAGATTGTCATAATCTCTTTTTCTTTGATCTCAACTAGATCATCAATTTTTTTTATGAAGCTATTCGTGATTGTTTGAATTTCAGCTTCTGCATCTTTCGCTAAATCTTCAGAAAGACCATCATTCTTCAAATCTTTTACCATATCCAAAGAATCCTTTCGATTGTTTCGGACTGCGACTTTTGCGTGCTCAGTTTCTCCTTTAGCTCTTTTAACAAGTTCTCTTCTTCTTTCTTCAGTAAGTGGAGGAACAGATATTAATAATATCTCACCGTTGTTCTGTGGAGCAAAACCCAAATTTGAATTTATGATACCTTTGGCAATCTCACTTAACATTGATTTTTCCCATGGTTGAACAGTAATCGTTCTGGCATCCATAGTAGTAATGTTCGCTACTTGTTGAATTGCAGTCATAGTTCCATAATAATCTACCATAACTCCATTTAACATGGAAGGTGTTGCCTTTCCCGCCCTGATTTTCATCAATTCAGTTTCAAGGTGTTCAATTGACTTCACATTGGAAGATTTGAAGTCATCATATATCATTTGTAAATCCTCAACCATGATTAAAATATATTTTTTGCTAAAATAATAATTTTTAGTTTCTTACTATTGTTCCAACTTGTTCTCCATCAATCAATTTTCTAAGATTTCCTGGAGTATCCATGTCAAAAACAATAATTGGTAAATCATTTTCTTTACAAAGAGTAAAAGCTGTCATATCCATAACATTCAACCCATTGGCATAAACGTCATCAAAACTAATCATATCGTATTTTGTTGCAGTCGGATCTTTTAATGGGTCAGCTGTGTATATTCCATCAACTCTTGTTCCTTTCAAAATTACATCGGCGTTTATCTCAATTGCTCTTAGCGAAGCAGCTGAATCTGTTGTGAAAAAAGGATTTCCAGTTCCTGCCCCAAAAATAACAACTCTTCCTTTTTCAAGGTGACGCATTGCTCTTCTTCTCACATAAGGCTCAGCAATTTCCTTCATTTCAATTGCCGATTGCAATCGTGTTTTAATTCCAGCTGATTCCAAAGAAGATTGCAATGCCATCGAATTAATCATAGTTGCCAACATTCCCATATAATCACCATGTGTTCTATCCATTCCACCCTCTTCAGCTTGAACGCCTCTAAAAATATTGCCTCCTCCAATTACAATTGCAATTTCAACTCCCAAGTCGTGAATTTCTTTTATCTGCGCAGCATATTCTGCTAATCGATTATTGTCAATTCCAAATTGTTTGTCGCCCATTAGGGATTCACCACTTAATTTTAGAAGTATACGATTGTATTTCATTATTTTATTTTTTGGACAGGCAAATATAAATAAATTGGTTGATAGCAATTCAAACCAAACAGAATCTTAATTTTTAATTTCAAAAAAAAAGCTATCAGTAAACCGATAGCCTTATTTTTATTTAAGTATTCTTAGCTTAAAGAAAAACGTTTGAAACCTGTAACAGTTAAACCTTTTTCTGTAGAACCTAAAAATTGTTCAACAGTTACTTTGTTATCTCTAACAAATTGTTGACTTAGTAATGTATTGTCTTGGAAGAATTTATTCAAACGACCCAAAGAAATTTTATCAGCCATTTCAGCTGGTTTTCCTTCTTGAATTGCTAATTCTTTTCCTATTTCAATTTCACGCTCAATAGTACGTGCATCAACTCCATTCTTATCTAACGCAATTGGGTTCATTGCTGCAACTTGCATCGCAACTTGTTTCCCTGCATCTTCAGCAGCATCAGAACCACTATTTAAAGCAACTAAAGTTGCTAATTGATTTCCTGGGTGATTGTATGCAACAACTTTATCAGCTGCCATCGTAGCGAAATTAGACAAATCTAATTTTTCACCAACCATACCAATTTGGTATGTGATTTTTTCGTCTACTGATAATTTATCATCGAAAGGTAAAGCTTTCAACTCATCTATAGTAGAAGGCATGTTTTTCGCAGCAATATCAACAAGTGATTGAACGAAACCTCTAAATGCATCATTTTTTGCAACGAAATCTGTTTCACAGTTCAATGTTAAAACAACACCTGTTTTTCCATCCTGAGAAGCTTGAGCAATAATAACTCCTTCTTTCGCTTCGTTTTCACCACGCTTTGCAGCAATTTTTTGTCCTTTCTTACGTAAAAGATCGATTGCAGCTTCGAAATCTCCGTCTGCTTCTACTAATGCGTTTTTACAGTCCATCATTCCTGATCCTGTTTGTTGACGTAATTTATTTACATCTGCAGCTGTAATTGCCATAGAATACTATTTTTTTATGAATTAATCGTTGTTTTCTTCAGTTGAAGCCTCAACACTTGGAGCTTCTTCTGTTACTTCAGTTGGAGCCTCTTCAGTTGCCAATTCAACAGCTGATTCTTCTGTCGTTGCCTTTACATTACCAACTCTTTTTCTAGTTGTTGGTTTTGCTTCTGCACTTTCTTCAGATCCTTCTTGTTTGTCAGTTTCTTTTGTATTCTTACGATCTTCTAAACCTTCTTTGATTGCACCACAAATTGCATCTAAAATCAAAGTAATTGATTTTGTAGCATCATCGTTTGATGGAATTGGGAAATCAACCAATTTAGGATTTGAATTCGTATCTACCATTGCGAAAGTTGGAATATTCAATCTTTTTGCTTCATTTAAAGAAATATGCTCTTTCAAGATATCAACAATAAATATAGCAGCTGGTTGACGAGTCATGTCAACGATTGAACCAAAGTTTTTTTCTAATTTGTCACGTTGACGTGTTTTGAAAAGACGTTCTCTTTTATTCAATGTCTCCCAAGTACCATCCGATTTCATTTTGTCAATTGCAGACATCTTACGAATAGACTTTCGAGTTGTTTGAAAGTTTGTTAACATTCCACCTGACCAACGTTCTGTTACGAAAGGCATATTTATTTCAGCTACTCTTTGAGATACTATCTCTTTCGCTTGTTTTTTTGTTGCTACGAAAAGAACCTTTTTACCCGATTTTGCAATTTGTTTCATTGCCGCACAAGCTTGATCGAGATGTGCTATTGTCTTATTAAGGTCGATAATGTGGATACCTTTTTTCTCTTCAAAGATATACGGCGCCATTGCCGGGTTCCATTTTCTTTTCAAGTGTCCGAAATGAACACCAGCTTCTAATAATTTTTCAAAACTAACTTTTGACATTCTTTTTTTTTTAAATTGTTTACATTCCTTTAATAGATCAACATTTAGAGGGTCACAACAAGGTTGCGAGGGTACACTAATGTTTGGATCCTAAACAGCGTTAAATAAATTTTAACGTTTAGAGAATTGAAATTTCTTACGTGCTTTAGGTTGACCCGGTTTCTTACGTTCAACCATTCTTGGATCACGTGTCATCAATCCTTCTGCTTTCAATAATGTTTTGTTTTCTTCAGCAACTACAACTAAAGCTCTAGAGATTCCTAAACGAATCGCTTCTGCTTGACCGTTGATTCCACCACCAAATACATTTACTTTCACGTCAAATTGACCTTCTGTGCTAGTAACTGCAAACGGTTGTTCGATTTTTGACTGAAGAACAGCAACTGGAAAAACTTCTTTATAGTCTTTCTTATTTACGATCAATTTACCTGTACCTTTTGAAAGGTATACACGAGCAACTGATGTTTTTCTTCTTCCTAATGTGTTAACTATTTCCATACTTATTATTTGAATGTATCTAGGTTAAAAACTTCAGGCTTTTGAGCCTCTTGTTTGTGTTCCGTACCCGTATACACTTTCAAGTTTGTAAATAATCTTCTTCCAAGCGTGTTCTTAGGTAACATACCTTTAACAGCTTTTTCAATTAAACGCTCAGGATGTTTTCTTAACATATCTTGAGCTGAAGTAAAGCGTTGTCCACCAGGATATCCAGTGTAACGTACATACTCTTTGTTGACAAGCTTCGCGCCTGAGAAAGAAACTTTCTCTGCGTTGATAACGATAACGTTGTCGCCGCAGTCAGCATGAGGGGTGAAATTCGTTTTGTGTTTACCACGAATGATTTTCGCCACTTTACTCGCTAAACGACCAACAGTTTGGCCTTCAGCATCCACAACAAGCCACTTTTTATTAGCGGTCTCCTTGTTGCCGGAAACGGTTCTGTAACTTAATGTATCCACAATTTTACATTTATTAAAATAAGACAATATCCCTAAATTCGGGGTGCAAAGATATAACTTCTAAACTTTATTAACAAACGAATTTTGAAAAAAGAAT
>VFKM01000161.1 GCA_009885545.1 Flavobacteriales bacterium | reverse complement strand
AACGAAAAACAATGGTATTCAAATACTGGTGGGATACCTAGTATTCCTTTTGAAAACAATGTTATTGTAAGTAATGGCACTATTAAATTAGTGACAAGAGAGGAACAAACTGTTGGCACTTATATTGACTGGGATCTTACTGCTGGAGGTCCATTTGCCTATAATTCAAGTACATTTGATTATTCATCAGGTCATATTGAAACTGTCTATAAATTTGGCTATGGAACTTATGAAACAAGATGTAAAATACCAAAAGGCAAAGGTTTATGGCCAGCTTTCTGGTTGTATAACGGGACTAATGCAGCAGAAATTGACATTTTTGAATTCTGGAATGAAGATATACTGGATATATATTTACCATCACGTTTGTCTGAAGTTGTTAACACTAATACGCATTATTACAGCTCAGAATGTTCTATGAAAATATATGATGGAACTGATTATTCTGAAGATTTTCATGTGTTTACCTTTGAGTGGGATAAATTTAAAATGAGGTGGTACATAGATGGGGAATTAAAAAGAGAAACATATACTTTCTATACTTTGGAAGGGCAACCAATTGATTGCAATTCTTATGACCCATGGCTCAATATAGGTAAGGTTAATGCTTATCCAGATCCTGAAAATTATACTGTTATATTTAATACTGCTGTTCAAGTTTCTGGGGGGCTTCCTGATGATGACACGCCCTTTCCCAGTTCATTTGAAATAGATTATTTTAGATATTGGAAGAAAGAAGATTGTACTGGAGATTTAATTGCGTATAATATAGCTGATTTAAATTTAAGTTCTGAAGCATACAACATTAAAATTAAAGAAAACATTTATATCGAAAGCGGGGTAATACTTGGTGCTAATCAACAATTAGATTTGAAAGCGAGTAATTCAATAACAATTGATCCAGGAGCACAATTAAATGGAGATTTTGAGGCTTGGATTGCACCTTGCTCACAATATAAATCGATGATAATACAAACTGATGACTTGTACGATAAACCTAATCCACTTATTAAAAAAGAAACACAATTATCTGATTTGGAAAAGATAAAAAAAGAAACGAATGAAATAAAAATTTCTCCAAATCCATTTTTATCAAATATTAATTTGGAATTAAGTAATGAAAAGGACATGTATATTAAAGTTTGTACGTCAACAGGAATTGTTATAAATGAGTTTACATTCAACAATCAAAAAATAATTGATATAAATTTGAGTCATCTTTCATCAGGTGTTTATTTTCTTAAGTGTTTTGATGAAAACAATTTCAGCGAAAAAACATACAAAATCATTAAAAACTAAATCATGCGTTTCATTCTACCATTTCTTCTTGTCGCACAATTTGCTTTTTCACAAAAAAAAACCGAAATGCCTTTCTTTTTAAATGAATACAATATTTCAGTAAACCATTCTATATACAATTTGAAGTATAATACTTTTGGAGTTGGAGTTGGAGGCTACCGAACAATCAATGTAAAAAAACACTTAGCTCTATCTTTTGGGCTAGAATATAATTTTTCTAAACAAATTCATGGTTATAAATTCAATGGTGGTCATTCATATCCGATTAATTCAAATGATTTCTACCTCTCATTAAATACAATATCAGCCCCTTTTTATACAAGATTTCAGTTCGGAGAAAAAATAAAGTTTTTTGTAGATCCAGGCTTTTTTGTCGAATCAATAATTTGGGTAAGAAGAGTGAAAGATGTAATCCAAAACCCAAATGAACCCGAACCTTTCATTTTCCGTACAGGAGAAACTGTACCAACAATTAATTTTGGAGGTAGTTTAGGGTTGGGCTTAAGTTTTCCTTTAGAGAAGATAGAATATTACATTAAACCAGAATTAAAATTTGGAATAATCAACAACAGGTATTTAAGGATTTGTTTCGGTGTGAAATTTAAATAGTAAAGATCAAAAGGCTTCCATCAGTTGACGGAAGCCTTTTTTATTTAGTGAAACATATCTTTCATCCTACTGAAAAAACTTTTATCGTTTTTATCAGGACTAGGTTTAAAATTTTCGCTTTCTCGGAATTTTTCTAATATTTCTTTTTCTTCTTTTGATACTTTTTTTGGAGTCCAAATATTAATATGAACGAAAAGATCTCCATGCCCATAACGCTGTAATTGTGGCAACCCTTTTCCTTTCAAACGAAGTACTTTTCCACTTTGAGTTCCAGGCTCCACTTTAATTTTTGCCTTCCCACTAATCGTTGGAATTTCAATAGATTCTCCTAGAACAGCATCTACAAAATTCACATACGCCTCATAATGCAAATTGTCACCATCTCTTTTTAGTTCTGGATGTTCAACTTCCTCAACAACAACAATTAAATCACCTGGAACACCTTGGAAAGGACCAGCATTACCTTTTCCAGTGACACTTAATTGCATTCCTTCTTCTACTCCTGCAGGAATATCAATTTCAATAACTTCTTCTTGGCGTTTTAAACCTTGAGCGTCTGCATCAGAAGGTTTTTTATCAATCATTTTACCAGCTCCTTGACAAGAATGACAAGTTGACTGAGTTTGCATTGCACCTAAAAAAGTTTGTGCAACGCGCATAATCCGACCCGTACCATTACACGTTTGACAGTTTTTATAAGTTACGCCGTCTGCATTTACCAACTTCGTTACCTTGATTTTTTTCTTAACTCCTTCAGCGATTTCTTCTAAAGTAAGTTTCATTTTAACGCGAAGATTGGTGCCACGTGCTACCCTTGAACCTCCACCGCCTCGGTTTCCTCCAAAACTACCACCACCACCAAATGCACCGCCGAAAACATCACCGAATTGAGAGAAAATATCATCCATATTCATTCCTCCATGACTATGGCCCCCTTGTCCCATTCCAGCGTGACCAAATCGATCGTATTGAGAACGTTTTTCAGAACTACTTAATATTTCATATGCTTCAGCGGCTTCTTTAAATTTATCTTCAGCACTTGCATCATCTGGATTTTTATCTGGATGATACTTTAATGCCAATTTGCGATAAGCTTTTTTTATTTCAGCTTCTTCTGCACTTTTGGAAACACCTAATATTTCGTAATAATCTCTTTTTTTACTCATACCCGTGAGGGATTAATTTATTTGGGATTTGGGATTTGGGATTCCGAATTATGAATCAAAAATTCCAAATTAATTTATTGACCTACAACAACTTTTGCAAAACGAATTACCTTATCATTCAAGTAATATCCTTTTTCAACATCTTCAATTACCTTACCTTTTTCCTTATTAGAAGATGCAGGAACATTGGCAATTGCCTCGTGTAATTCACTATCAAATGGTAAACCTTTGGCATGCATTGGTTTTAATCCTTTCGATTCTAAAATACCTTTAAATTTGTTATGAATTAGCTGGAATCCTTCCTTCACAATTTTGATGTCAACATCATTTTCATTGTTCAAAATTGCTCTTTCAAAATCATCTAAAACCGGAATCATATCGGATAAAACACCTGCATTTGCAGTACTAATCAAGTCAACTTTTTCTTTGTTAGTTCTTTTTCTGAAATTATCAAACTCAGC
Source organism: Flavobacteriales bacterium (assembly GCA_009885545.1). Lineage (GTDB taxonomy): Bacteria > Bacteroidota > Bacteroidia > Flavobacteriales_D > Crocinitomicaceae > M0103. Next base: position 4,214 of record VFKM01000161.1, on the reverse strand, counting down.
ATATAAGCGAAGAAATCTATCATTCAATTCTGCATATTTCTCTTCAAGAGTTTCTTCTCTTTTCTCGTCTAATACCGTTTCTTGCGAATTTTCATCTACAACAGTTTCATTTTCTTTGTTCACTTTTTCGCTTTCTTGGTTATTTATATCATTTTCCTCTGCCATTATTCACTTTTTTAGTCGCATTTTGTTGTCAAAGATGTTGCCATTCTCATAATTCGGACAACCTGACAGAAAAAGCAAATGATTAAATGAAAAGATGGCACTTTATTGGTTTTAGAACAACTTTTTATGTGTCAATTTTATTATTTATGTTTTATAATCATTTGTGTGTAAAATACACCCTGATTTGTTAAGAAATTATTTTAGCAACGCCACTATTCACAGATGTGATGACTAAATTTGTGCTTAAAAATTACAATTTGAAAGAATTAAAACCTTTTCACGTATTATTATTTGTTCTTGGCATATTTTTAATTGTGTCGCCAATAGTAATGTTCATTCCAAAAGACGGGTGGAATCTTGGCTTCGGGAAAGTTCACTTTTTAACTCAAAATGAATTTTTCAATCCGATTAAACAAGATAAAAAAGACATATCTGGAGTAGTTTCAAAAGTTGATACGAGCAGTATTGATAGGAATGATCCTTTAATGAGACATAAAAATGGCTCAAACGGAGATCTTGGCGCAGCATCTGGAGGCGCATTATCAGTAGAAAGCGCCACGTCATTAGCCCTAAATGATAATGGATTAGCTAATCTTCACCGTTTTTTTGAAAAATTAAAAGATGTATCTGGGTCAAAAAAGAAAATGCATATTTTACATTACGGTGATTCACAAATCGAGGGGGATAGAATGACCGCTTATATTCGTCAGCGAATTCAAAATCAATTTGGAGGAAATGGACCCGGTTTAATTCCTGCGATGAATGTTTATAGCACAATGACATTTAAGCAAACATATTCTCCGAATTTTGTTAGATACACTTGCTACGGTGGTGCAAAACTAAAAAATAGAAAATATGGTGCAATGGGTTCTGCCGCTCGATTCAGTCCAGAATTGGATAGTGCAGGATTAGCTAACGAAACTTCCATCAAAGAGGCATGGATTGAAATCGAACCTGGAAGAGGAGCTTATTCACGAGCTCGTGAATTCAATAATGTAAAAATGTACTACAACAGCTGTGTAAAACCTTGTGCGTTAAAAGTATATCAAAATGGTGCTTTAATTCACGAAGACAGTCTTGAAACAGATGGGAAACCACATTCTGTGGAGTTGACATTTCCTTCAACACCAGGTAAATTGAAATATGTTTTTTCAGCAGCTGTTAGCCCTACAATCAGCAGTTTTTCTTTGGAAGGGGATTATGGTGTTCAAGTAAGTAATATTGGAATGAGAGGTTCATCAGGTACAATTTTCGGTTCTATGGATCAAAATTTATTAGGCAGAATGTACAGTGATTTGAATACTGAATTGGTTATAATGCAATTTGGAGGTAATTCTGTTCCTTTCTTCAAGGACAGTTCATCCGTAAGAAATTACACAAGCTATTTCAAAGGGCAATTAAATACAATCAAAAAATTACGTCCTACAGCTGCAATTATAGTAATTGGTCCGAGTGATATGTCTAAATTAGAAAATGGAATCTTTGTGACATACCCTCTTCTCCCTTATTGTATTGCTCAAATGAAAAAAGTTTCATTAGATGCAGGTGCTGGATATTGGGATATGTACAGCGCAATGGGTGGTTTTAATTCAATGCCTTCATGGGTCGAGCAAGGATTAGCAGGAAAAGATTATATTCATTTTGGTCCAAAAGGAGCAAGTATCATTTCACAACTCTTTTTTGAAGCGTTTGCTGCTGAATATGCAAAATGGCAACAAGGAATTACTCAATAAACGAACGTAAAAAGTGATTCAAAAACTAAGTAGTTTCTTTCTTTTCATGTTACTCGTGTTTTCAATTAAAGCACAAGGAACAGAAAGCACGTGCACAAGTGACTCCTTAAATTTGTATTGTTTTCCTGAGTTTTCTAGATTAGATTCTAATGTCGCCAAGCAATATCCATTTATATCTTTTGATAAAAACAACTTTCAATTCTTCTCAGTCAAAAGTCCAAATTGGGAACATTTGTATACCGAGTTTGATGCAATGGTTCAAAAAAAGGATAGAAAATTAAACTTTTACCATTTGGGTGCTTCTCATCTTCAAGCCGATATTTACACACATGATTTCAGGACTTTTTTGCAATCCAATTGGCAAGGAGTTAGTGGTGAAAGAGGAATCGTTTTTCCGTTTGATTTAGCAAAAACGAATAATCCAGCGAATTATGAATTTTCATCTCCCAACAGTTGGACAGGTTATCGGTCTGTAAATCACCGGCCGGCAACAATTGATTATGGAGTAATGGGAGCAGCTTTGATTTGTCGTGATTCAATGATTAATCTCTATTTCAAACACGACAGAACAAGCGTGAAGCCACCATTTACTGGTGTTAGAATCTATCATAACAAAGGTGAATTGCCATTCGAATTAAATTTTGGAGTGGATGAAATTTTGATTACACGAATTGAAAACAATTTAGAAAAAGGCTACACAGATGTTTATTTTTCTGACCCTTTAGATCAAATGGACCTTCAATTTTCTAGAATCACCAGAGAGGTGTTAGAATTAGAAATCTATGGTTTTCAATTCATGAATGATGATCCTGGAATTTCGTACACAACAATTGGAATCAATGGTGCGGGATTATATACCTATTTAGAAAACGCCAATTTTGAAGAACAATTAAAATTATATCCTCCTGATTTTTTCGCATTCTCTGTTGGAACAAACGATGGTTTTGTTCCATACAATAGCTTTGACCCCAAGGTTTACAAAAAGAACTTGGATAAAATGATTCAAAAAGTTTTGAGAGCAAATCCAACATGTGCGATTCTACTTACTGTTCCGAATGATGTCTATTACAAACGAAAATACTTGAATCGAAATACAAGTCGTCAGCGTGAAGTAATCATTGAATTGGCAGAACAATATAAATTTCCAGTTTGGGATTTTTACGGTTTAATGGGAGAGTTAGGGTCTTCAAAAACTTGGCTAAAACATGGATTAATGCAAAGTGATATGGTACATTTTTCAGGAATGGGATATCATTTAAATGGAGATTTATTGATCGATGCTTTCTTGAAGTATTTGGATCAGATGAAAAATATAAACGATTATAAAAAAACACATTAAATGGAGCGTATTTGGCAAATATTTTCTTTCGACGCAAAGGAACCACTGATTTTCTCACAATTGGATTTCTGGTTGTTTTTCATATTAGTTATGGTTGTATTCTCCATGATTTACAAGCATTATTTGGTTCGAAGTGTATTCTTAACGGCGATTAGTATTTTCTTTTACTTCAAGGCTTCTGGGCTCTTTATTATTCTACTTGGCGCAAGTTTAATAGGGAATTACTTCTTCGGAAAATGGGTACATTCTGCTCAAACAAATAAATCCAAGAAATGGATAATAGGAATAGCAGCCTTTCTAAATATTGTAGTACTTGCCTATTTCAAATATGCATACTTTTTCACGGATTCATTCAATGAAATGTTCCACACTGATTTTCAAGTATTCAACCATCTTTCCTATTGGGGAAATAGTTTTTTTGATGGGAATTACTTTGCTGTAGACCAAATCATTTTACCAATTGGACTTTCTTTCTTTACATTTCAGAGTATTTCGTATTTCATTGACATTTACAGAAAGGAAGTTGAACCTGTAAAGAATTTCTTCGATTATACTTTTTTCGTGACGTTTTTCCCGCATTTATTGTTGGGACCAATAGTTCGAGCAAAAGATTTCCTTCCTCAAATTCGGCAGCCTTATTCGTTAAACAAAGACGATTTTAGTGGAGCGATTATCCAAATAACAAAAGGTTTAATCAAGAAGATTGTACTTGCTGATTACATTGCCGTTCACTTTATTGATAAGGTAGTTGATGCACCAGAAGCCTATCCAGGTTTTGTCAGTATTCTGGCAATGTGGGGGTATTCTCTACAAATTTATGGTGATTTCTCTGGATATACAGACATTGCAATCGGACTTTCACGTTTAATGGGGATCAAGCTTTTGGAAAACTTTAATTCGCCTTACAAAGCAGTAAGTGTTGCAGATTTCTGGAGAAGATGGCACAAATCCTTGGGTTCTTGGTTACGTGATTATTT
>VFKM01000194.1 GCA_009885545.1 Flavobacteriales bacterium | reverse complement strand
TTCTTTGATGAAATTGGCGATTTTGCAGCAGAGCATCATGCAGAATTAATTTTTATGGGTACTCACGGTGCTCATGGGTGGCAGCATATCACAGGTAGTAATGCTTTAAAAGTAATTACTAACTCTAGTGTCCCTTTCATTGTTGTTCAAGAAAAAGGTATTAAGGCTACTGGTTATGACGATATTGTTGTGCCAATGGATTTACACAAAGAAACGAAGCAAAAACTCGCTATTGTAGCAAATCTTGCAACATACTTCAAGTCACGTGTACATGTTATTACTCCTGACGAGTCAGATGAGTTTTTACGTCATCAAATGCAAGCAAATATTCAGTTTGCAAATAAATTTTTCAGCGAAAGAGGGATTGAAATTACAACGACTTTAGCTCCAAGTAGTGGTTTTGATAAAGAGGTTGTAAAACATGCCGTTAACATTGATGCAGATCTTATCGCAATAATGAACCTTAACAGAAGTAATTTCCTTGGTTCTATTACAGCAAACTATGAGCAATATATTATTACAAACGACGCTAAAATTCCAGCATTAGTTGTGAATCCTGTGGACCTTGCTCCATATGGTCAAAGCGTTTTGTTTAGCTAATAAACCTTTTATAAATTGAAAACCCCAGCGTAAATAACGTTGGGGTTTTTTTTGTTTTAATTTCTCTTTATAAATAAGAGCATTTAATTTAATACGTGAGTTTTGGCTCTTTTCTTAGTCTATATAATCATTCTTTTCAAGTCTTGCTTTTACTTCTTCCAGATTCTTTGCCTTTTTGTCTGCCCTTGTTTTTAGGGCTGTTTCTGTAAAGTATTTATGCATTGTCAGGAACTGCACTTGAATCTCGTCCCATTTCCTATCACTGTCTATTTTGCCATGTTCACGAAGCTCTCTTCGAAGCTTGTCTGCTATTTCATGAAAATCTTCTCTTCCTAAATAATCTAAATCCGCATCACAAATTATTTCCTCTAAATTGTTCGTTGGCATATGTGGTATTTGTGTAACATATATTAACTCTTTAATGGTGTTAATGTGTTGCTCCGTATATCCATACTTTGGGAGAATTTCTTCAGCTAATCTCGCTCCAATTGGTTCATTTTTATCGTAATCTTCCACAAAACCCGCGTCATGATAAGTTGCCGCTGATTTCAATAAAAACAACCCCTCATCTGTTACCCCTTCCATCAATGCTAAACGCTCAATAGCCTTGACAACGTCTTTCGTGTGTTCAATACTATGGTAATGTAGTTTATCAGAAAGACCTTTTTCAAGAACTTTCATAATATGGCGTTCCGCTTTATAATAATTGATAGAACTATAAAGATGTAGGTTGACAATTTGTTGAAAACGATCATTCGGCACAATTCCTTCTCCGTCAATTGATAATTCAGGCTTGATTCTTTCAACCGTATACATATCGATTAAGCCTCTACTTTTAGATTGAGCTTTCCCTCTAAATATACACTCGAAATAAGGTTCAATTAACACAAACGTATTTCCGGTAATCGTAACTTTTCCTGGTTCACCTAACATTTCCATTCGTTGAGCCTGATTCACTGTTGCCCCCCAAATATCGTAAGCAAGTCTTTCGCTTCCTATTACCCCAGCAACCACTTCCCCTGTGTTAATTCCTAAGCGCAGTTCCCAAAATTCAGTGTCATTTATTATTGCATCATTTTTAAGTTTCCGCATATAATCTTGAATCTGTAAGGCCGCAACACACGTGTCAATTGGATTTGTATTATTGCGCACAGGAACCCCGCCAGCGCACATATATGCGTCACCAATCGTTTTTATTTTTTCAAGATTATTTTTGACAATTATTTCATCAAATTTGCTAAAATACACATCCAATCGATTAACTAAATCCGTTGGGCTCATGCGCTCCGCGCTCTTTGTAAAACCTACAAAATCAGTAAACAACACTGACACTGTTTTATATGCGCGCGCACTTGCTGTTCCTTTGTTTTTTAATTCTTCAGCGGTAGATTCTGGTATAATTCTACGAATAAGTTTTTCTGTTTTGTCTTTTTCCACTTGAAGTAAGCGCTGATTGTCTACGACTTTGTTTTTTTCTTCTTCAAGCTGCCTTCTTTGTTTTTCAATTTGAACATTTTGTTCTCTAATTTCACGAGTTCTATCTGCTATTTTCATTTCTAAGCGAACTTGTTTTCTTCGTTCAGAATTAATTCTGTTTCTTACAAAAAGTCTTATAGATATTGTTAAAACAATTGCGATAATAATCCAAAACCACCATGTTGCCCAGAAAGGAGATTTGATATGTAGAAATAAAATTGCTGGTTTATTTCCCCAAGGCCCATCACCTAGCCTCGCATAAATTTTCAACGTATAATTTCCTGGAGACAATAAACTAAATCGCAATTCATTTGATGCACCAATAATTATCTCTCCCTCATCAGACCCCTCAAGAATATACTTGTAATTTACTAATTCTGGATTACTTAGGTCTGAGGGTTGAAAATGAACTGCAAAGCTCCGTTGTCTATAACTGAGTTCTATGTGCGATGTTTTTGAAATTGTCAATAAAAGAGGTGAATCATTGTCACCAGGTTTTAACCAATTTTTGTCTAATTTGAATTTAGTAATAGTAACACCAATATTTGGTTTATTTAATGAAAGTTTTTTTGGGTTAAAATAATTATAGCCATAAATTCCTCCAAAATATAAATCTCCAGATTTAGATTTCATAAAGGCACCTAAATTGAATTCATTACTCATTAAACCATCAATTTCAGTATAATTTGTTGATGTTTTTGTTTTGTAGTTGAATCTGCAAATTCCTTTATTTGTGCTTAACCACAAATTGTTTTGAAAGTCAGTCACTATGCCATAAACAACATTATTTGGTAGGCCTTGTTTTTTGGAATATGTTTTTGCTGTTTTTGTTGATTCATTCCAATACATTATACCAGAACCAAATGTTCCTAACCAAAATTCGTTTTTACTTATTTGACATATTGAAGTAATATAATCTTTGGATTCTTTTAATAATATTGAATTGTATTTGTATGGTATTATTTTGATTTCCTCTCCTTTAACAGACAGCAAGTTGAGCTCTCCTGTACTTGTGGCAAACCAAATTCTATTTTGGCTGTCTTTAAATATTTTCCGACAAACTCCCGCTGTAATGGTTGTTTGGGACTTTTTTATAGAATGCTCAAACGCCTGAGCTTTTTTCTTTTTTAAATCAACTAAAACCACCCCGCCTTTCGTTCCTAAAAAATATTCATCTTCCCTCCAGTGAACAATGGAATATATTCGTAAATACTTTAAGGCTTCTTCTTCTTTTAAATAATTAATTCTTTTAAATGAATAGTTGTTCGTTGATTGAATATTTAACTCAAATAATCCATCTACACAGCCTACAAGTGCTCGGTTTTCATTAATTACATAAATAGAAAGCGCCGCTGTTTCAGAACTTTCTCCGGTAATTGATTGAGAGTTGTCACGATAAAACTGTTCGAATTTTCCTGATTTTTGATTAAACCGTGAGACACCAACGTCGGTGCCTATAAAAGTAAAATTGTTGTTTTTATCTTCGCCAAAACTCCAAACATTAGGCGTTGGAATTCCTTGCTCTAAATTTCTACTTGGTCCTATACCTAAAAACCCTTGATTCATTGGATCAAAGCTTGCTAAACCCCTGTCTGTACCAACCCAAAATGTTCCTGAATCATCACAGAATAAAAGATTAACATCGTTAAAAAGTAATGCGTTTTTCTGAAAAATGTCTTGTACACTATTATATACACTTCCGTCAGGGGTGACTGTAAACAAACCCTTGTTTGTTGTGCCTATAAACCAGGAATTGTTTTGAGATAAGTAAATATCAGAAACCCCCATATAACCAAATTCCAATTCAAGTTGAGGAAACTTAGGATAGGTTGTTTTTTGATCAATTAAATACTCAAAAACACCTTGGTTGCTTCCAAATAATATTCTTCCAAATTCACTTTGTGTAATTCTTTGAATTATTACAGGGTTTTCACTTTTACTTTTTATATAAATTGGAAAGCCTTTTGTTTTCAAATTGTTTGTTCCAAAAAGCCCCTTGTCTTCTGTATTAACAAACAATTCTCCCGATTCTGCACAAAAAATTGCTTGAACTTTTTTAGAGGGAATTAAATATGGGTGTTGTTTGAACTTTTTTGTGTCGGTGTTAAAACTCAAAACTCCTCGCCCTATTGTACCAACCCATAAAGTACCTGAAGGGTCAATGCTTAGGCTTTCAATTTGTAGGGATATTTTTTTATCTAATGAAAAGGTTTTGAACGTTTCAGAATCTGGATTATATAGCGTGAGGCCATTTGTTGTTCCAAACCACAAGTTACCATCCTTTGTTTTGATTGCACACTTTATATATCCACTTTCAATTCCAGGCGTGTCATCTGAAGTAAATACTTCAAAATTCTTGCCATCAAACCTATTTATACCGTCTTGGGTGCCAACCCAAAGAGAGTGATTTTTGTCTTGGAGAATGCAAGTAATAGAGCTTTGAGACAAACCATTATTAATGGTGTAATTTCTAAATCGATATGCTGTTTGTCCTGTTCCGTTCAGAGACAAAAATAATATTAAACCAATTAGAATTAGCCTCTTCACTTCTTAAAAATAAGGATAAAAATGTTCTAGTTATATTTTTGGTCCTTGTGTCATAGCTGGCGCAATTTGAATGGCTGAATTTTCCAAGTCTCTGTCAAACATATACATTCCGCCCTTGTCTCCGCCAATCAACTTTAACTTGTCCAAAACGGTTCTGGCTAAAGCCTCTTCTTCTAGTTGCTCTGACACATACCATTGCACAAAATTATGCGTCGAATAATCTTTTTCTTGTAAACAAATGTCTACTAAATTGTTAATGCTATCTGTTACCATTATTTCATGAGCTAATAATAACTCAAAAACATTTACCAAATCTTTAAATTCTTTTTGAGGCTGCATAACCGCTGGTATTAAGGCTTTTCCGCCCCTTTCGTTCACAAACTTTACTAGTTTTAACATGTGAAACCGTTCTTCATCCGAATGAGAATACATAAATTTCGCCGTTCCATTTAAGCCATTATTTTCAGCCCAAGAGGCCATTGCTAAATAAAATTGAGAGGAAGACGCTTCCTTTTCTATTTGATCGTTTATTGCTAATTCTACTCGCTTGTTCATAGTATCGTGTTTTTTACAAAGTTATCAATCTTAAGAAGATGATTTTATCATTCATCTATATATTCTTTCAACATCCCCTTTTTAGTTCTTTTTTCAACTGCTATTTAGTAAAAATTCCTTTAACTTCGCATATATGTCGAGAAATAAGCAAAATAAGCCTAGTAAAATGAAAAGCAGTCTCACGCACATTGTGAGAAAATGTTTTGAAAAAAACCCTGATAGCGTACTTAGTCATAAGCAAGTTTGTGCTTTAATTGATGTGCGCGAAAATGCTTTAAGAAAATTAGTTTTTGACATTTTAGAAGAATTAAGCCAACAAAGTGTTTTAAAAAGAAATGCGCACGGTGTTTATTCAACAAATTCTAATGATGATTCGATTGAAGGTTTTATTGAACTAACAGCAAGGGGTGCTGGTTTTGTTGTAAGTGATGGCGAAGAAAATGATTTATATATCGCGCCTCAAAATGTCGGGCAAGCTTTAAACGGAGACCGAGTGAAGGCCCGTGTTTTTAAAAGAGGAAAAACAAGAAATGAGGGTGAGGTTACAGCTGTTTTAACAAGGGAGCGCACTCAATTCGTCGGTACTCTAGAGGTACATGGCAAGTTCGCTTTTTTAATCCCTGACAACCTAAAAGCAGGAACAGATATTTATATTCCACAAGAAAAATTGAATGGAGGCAAGCAAGGTGATAAAGCATTAGTAAAAATTACAGTGTGGCCTAAGTCATCCAAAAATCCATATGGTGAAGTCGTTGAAGTGTTGGGTAAAACTGGAACTAACGATACTGAAATGATTAGTATTTTGTGTAACCACGGAATCGATTATAAGTTTCCGCAAGAAGTAATTGCTGAAGCTGAAATTGTAGGTATAAAATTAGACCAAGAAGAAGTTTTAAAACGCCGAGACTTTAGGCCTATTACAACATTTACTATTGATCCTTTTGACGCAAAAGATTTTGATGATGCATTATCATATAAAGAATTAGAAAATGGTCATTTAGAAATTGGTATCCACATCGCTGATGTGAGTAATTATGTTACTCCTGGAAGCGCAATGGATGTCGAAGCATTGAAACGCTCTAATTCGGTTTATTTGGTTGATAGGGTTGTTCCAATGTTGCCTGAACAATTGTCTAATATGGCGTGTTCATTGCGTCCTAATGAAGATAAATTTAGTTTTTCTGCAGTCTTTGAAATGGATGAAGAAGGAAAGGTTTATAACCAATGGTTTGGGAAAACAGTTATTCATTCTGACCGTCGTTTCAGTTATGAAGAAGCGCAAGAAATCATAGAGGGTAAAGAGGGAGATTTTAAGAAAGAAATACTTGTTCTCGATAAAATAGCTAAAATTTTGCGAAAATCGCGTTTAAAAAATGGTGCTTTGAATATTGAATCGGAAGAAATGCGGTTCAAATTAGATGATAAAGGTCATCCAGAAGAGGTGGTTATTAAAACTTCTAAAGACGCCAATAAGTTAATCGAAGAGTTTATGTTGTTGGCCAACAGGAAGGTTGCAACCTTCATTTCTGAACCTAAAAAAGGACGAGATCAAATACCTTTTGTATACCGCGTTCATGACAAACCGAGTCTCGAAAAAATTGCAGTTTTCAACATCTTTATAGATAAGTTTGGTTATAAACTTGATTTTTCTAATCCCGACCAAATAGCATCAAGCATCAATAAATTATTAGATGATATACGTTTAAAAAACGAGTATTCATTAATTCAAACCATGGCTATTCGTTCGATGGCTAAAGCAACGTATGAAACAACAAATGTTGGTCATTACGGTTTGGCTTTTGATTATTACGGTCACTTTACATCTCCTATCAGACGTTATGCTGATTTAGTAGTCCATCGTATTTTACAAGAAGAATTAACTACAAAAAAACACCGGTATGGTAAAGAACTTGACGAGGTGTGTAAAAGAATTTCTCGCATGGAAAGGAAGGCTGTTGAAGCAGAAAGAGAATCAACAAAATATTTCCAAACACTCTTTGTTCAGGATCATATTGGTGAAGAATTTTTAGGAACAGTTTCTGGTATTGCAGAATTTGGACTTTTCGTAAAAATGGACGAAAACTATTGTGAAGGAATGGTGCCAATGAATGAGATTCCTGGCGATCGTTTTTCATTTAATGCAGACAAATATTGTATTATCGGAGCACGAACAAAAAAAGAATACAATTTTGGCGATAGGGTAAAAGTCAGAATCTACGAAGTGCACCCAAGAAAAAGACAAATAGATTTAGAATTAATAGTTGATTAAACCATTTTAATTCTTTGGTTTAAATCATCTCTATATGATCCGCCAATCGGTATTACTTTTTTGTCATTTTCAAGTGTTAGATTAGGGAATTCTATTGTAGCAATTTTATCTAAGCGCACGATAAATGAACGGTGAACTCTGATAAAATCAGCTGTGCCCATTTTAGACTCAATGTCTTTCATTGTTGAATGAATAGTGAAGCGTGTATCAATTGTGTGAATTACAACATAATCTTTTAAAGCCTCAATATAGAAAATATCACTTGTATTAAGTTTAACTAACCTACTATTGGATTTAACGAAAATAAAGCCATTTGATGTTTCTTTGTTTTCAATAATAGAATACAACAGATCACGTTCTCTTATCACCTCTTGTTCTTTTCCGTGTTTATAAATCGCCATTTCAATAGAGGTGTGAAGGTCTATTTCTTTAAACGGTTTAATTATATAACCATACGGTTCCGTTATTTTTGCTTTAGACAATGTCGACTCATCGGCATAAGCCGTGAGAAAAACAACCGGTATTGAAAGTTCCTCTTTTATAATTTCAGCTGTTTCTATCCCGTTCATTGCACCTTTGAGCATAATATCCATCAATACAAGGTCTGGTCTTTCTGCGCGTGCAATTTCCAAAGCTTTGTCCCCGGTAGCAGCTGCGCCAACAACATTATAGCCTAATTTATCTAAACTATATTGAATATCTTTAGAAACGATTGACTCGTCTTCGACTACAAGAATGTTTATTTTTGACATGTGGTTTATGGTTTGGCCTTTTCAAATGTAATCAAATATTTTGTTCCTTTTCCGTTGATAATATTAATTTCTCCATCCAATTGTTCAACGAGGGTTGTAACTAATTGTAAACCGAGTGAATTTGACTTTGAAATATCGAATTCTGGAGGTAATCCAATCCCATTGTCTTCTATTATCAACTCAATCATTTTATCCTTTTCTTTTAAACCTACACATATTTCTCCCTCTTCTAGGTTATGAAACGCATATTTAATAGCGTTCGTTATTAACTCGTTTACTAATAAGCCACAAGGAATTGCCTGATCTAATAATAAATTAACCGTTGACAGCTCTAATCTTAAATTTATAGTGGTAGAAGAAATGTGATAAGATGAAATTAATTTAGTTGAAAGGTTTTGCAGGTAGCTTGCAAAATCAATTGAAGAAAAGTTCGTTGTTAAATACAGATTTTCATGGATTGTTGCCATGGAATGAATTCTATTTCTGCTTTCTTCTAATATTTCCAATGTCCTATTATCTGTTACGAAGGAGCTTTGTAGGTTTAATATACTTGAAATAACTTGTAGATTATTTTTAACCCTGTGATGAATTTCTTTTAAAAGAACTTCTTTTTCTTTCAGAGAATCTTTAATTTGAATTTCTGCGTTCTTCTTTTCGGTAATATCGTGTGCAACTAAAGAAATTTCAATAACTTTTCCTTCTATATCATAAATGGGATTAATAAAAAGTTCAATCCAATATTCAAGACCACGAGATATTATTTTTATTTCTATTTGCTTTGAATCGTTTTTTATTACTGAGTGTATCGTTTTTCTAAAAAATCTCAACTCCTTTTCTTCAAACAAATTTTTAAAAAATGTATTAAATGAAATGTTTATATACATTTTCTGATTAGTCAAATAATTAAAATAATTTTGACAATGTGTGTTAAATGAAGAAAAATTAAGGTTGGTGTCAAGGGTAAGTAATAATGTGTTTGACGAACTATCAAAAATCGCATTGCTTCGTATAAATTGTTCCTTTAAAAGTTTTTCTGTCTTGATTCTTTCTTTTATTTCTATTTCTAATTTTTTATTTGTTTCCTCAGCAACTTCAGCTCTAATTATTTCTTTTGATAATTCGTGTCTTAGAGAGACATCTTTTAAAATAACTAAAACAGACTCATTATCTTCAAAATCTGTAGATACGATTGTTACATCCACTAACAATCCGCTCTTACTCTTGTTATATAAAGTGAATTGATTTTGATATATCTCTTTTTTTTCTTTTTGATTTATAAGAACTTTTTCAAATAATTTCTGATCTTCTTTTATAAATAGTTTTTCTAAAATAATATCACTTGAACCAAGAAGGGTTATTACTTCAGGATTATTATATAAAACTTTATTATCATTTATTATGAGAATTCCTTCAGGAGTATTGTCTAAAATAGATTTAAAACTTTTTCTATTTGACTCTAAGGCCCTTGTGTTTATGTTTCTTTGTGTTAAATCATGAATAACACATTGATAATATTTCTCACTTCCTAATAATAATTCAATCATTACCACTTCCGCTTCAATAATGTCACTATTACCTTTAAAAATCCAATTAAACTTTACACTCTTTAAAGATTGAAGTAAGTTGGTGTTTTTCAAATACTCTTTCTTATTTTGATCACTTGTGCTTAAAGAAAGGTCTAATAAATACTTTCCTATTAATTCCTTATATGGAATTCCAAATAGTTGAATTCCCTTTCTATTTACGTCAATTATTTTATCCTCATTTAATAACAATATTGCATCATTCGATTCTTCATAAATTAATCTGTATTTTTCTTCATTTTGACTCAAAGCAGCAGAGGCTTTTTGAACATCAGAAATATCAATAATAGTTCCTTCAATGTGGTTTTCTTCTTTATTTAAAAACCAATTTATTACCAACCATTTCGTTGAACCGTTTTTTAAAGTTATATGTGTTTGATAATTTTTAACACGCTCATTTCCTTCAATTAGCTCTAATATTTCAATCCATTCATGTTGAAATTTTTCTGTAAAAAGTTTATGTCCAATTATTACTTCATTTTCAAAAATATCTAAAAACGATTGGTTGCAATCAATAATCTTAGATGTTAAATCAGTTGTAAAAACGCCTGCTAAATTGGTGTAATATAAGTTTCTGAATTTTTTTAAACTTTTTGATAATTCTTGTTTTTCAATTACACTAGAGGTAACATCTATAATTCTAAATAAAGAGTAAAATCCGTTTTTCAAAGAAATTGTACTTACTTCAATTTTAATTGTTCTAGACGATTTTATAGAAATATTTATTTTTTTACTAAATGTATTGCCCATTTTTAATAAAAAAATATCCTTTTTTTCTATATCTGTTAAATGTGATAATATGATGTTTTCAATTTCATTTTGGGAACACCCTAATATTTTTATTGATTCTTTATTTTGATCTATAACTTTTTGAAACGTTGAATTAAATTTAAAAAGAACAAAACCTATACCTGGGTTATTTACAATTTTTTTTAAATATTTCGAATAATCCTCAACGCTATTAATCATCTTTTGCCGAGAAGATAAAACTAGAATAGAACAACAAGCTATAATAGAAAATAAGCCAAAAATAGCCCATTTCGAAATTTCTATTTTATCACTATATTGAAATCCATATATCAATAAAAAAAGAACAAATGAAATATATAATATAGCTGGATAAAGTCTTTGTATTACAAATAATACAACTGAAAAAAGTGTGTAAAAACAAAATAAACTAAACAATTCAAAATTGCTAGAAACTAAGTCAAGAAAAGCTAAAAATGAAACACAAAACAAATGTGTTATAAAAAAGTAAAGTAATTTATTCGTTAAAACCTTAATGAAATAACAAAGCACAATATATATTGGAAACATTACAGTGTATGATAAACTGATCGTTATATATATTTGCGGTACTTCACTATCGTATACCAGTAAAGCAAAAATTGGGCTTACAACTAAAGCAGCTACAGCGTGTAAAAAAGCTTGTCTATTAAAATCATTTTCACGTTCATAATATGGCCGAAACTCAGTAATTGATTTTTTAAAAAAAAAATTGTTTATAAACTTAAAAATCATCTCCTTTTTCCTAATTTTAATAGGTTTTTTAATCAATATTATACTGACAGTTCTTTGTTATTTTAGTTCGATTAAATTGAATTTCTACAACGTAATTTTTAAAGCTAGTTTTTTATATCTAAAAATCAAAATAGGGAGATTAAACTTTTATATAATAGAATAAAAAAAAAGAATTTATAATTAAATATTTTATTACTATTTATTAGTGTTGTTAGTATGTGTGTAAATACTATTTAAATTTATTGTTTATATGAGTTATCATTAAAATTAAGTGATTTATAAACAGTAAAACATATAATTAAACACAATATTTATAAGGCATTAAATGGTTATTAACAAATAATAATAAAACAGGACTGTTAATATTTAACAAAGAAAAACCAAACAACAACTGTGTTAAACAATATGGATAAAAAAGGATTATATTTTTTAACTTTAATAGGAAATAGCATAATTTTTTATGCTTGAGAATAAATTAATTATAATCCTATTTATACTTATATTTATTTATAAACGATAAAATATTGATTTTTTAAATAACCATGTGTAAAACTAATTATGTAAAGCATTGATATATCAGGGTTCCTAAAATTCGAATTATATGTAATGTTTAAAACTTGATTCAATTGTTGATATACATTATCTTTGAAAAAAAAGCTAATTATGAATAATTTAATCATTCCAATAGGAGCAGATCACGCTGGATTTAATTTAAAAGAAAAGGTTATAAAACACCTTAAAAGTAAAGGTTTTGAAATCGAAGATTTCGGCTGTTACTCTGAAGACAGTATAGATTATCCTGATTTTGGACATCCTGTTGCTTCTATGGTTGAAGAAAATGATGGAATGAAAGGAATATTAATTTGTGGTTCAGGAAACGGGATAAATATGACAGCAAATAAGCACCAAGGAGTTAGAAGCGCTTTGTGTTGGAAAAAAGAAATCGCAGAATTAGCGCGCCTGCATAATAATGCGAATATATTAGCTTTGCCTGCGAGATTTATTTCTGAAAATGAAGCAATTGAGATGATTGATGTGTTTTTTACAACAGAATTTGAAGGGGGGCGTCATCAATTGCGTGTAAATAAAATTAAGTGTTAATCTGTTTTCATTAAAGACTCAATTAACAACTCAGTTTCTTTTATATAATTTAAATAATATTGACCGGTGCCTGGGCCAGAAAAACCGGTGTGTATTTTTTTAATTTTTCCATCTCTACCTATAAATATTGCGGTAGGAAATGAAATGATATGGCTCAGCATCTTGAATTGTTCTGATGCTAAATCTTTGTTTGCGGCCCCACCTACTAAAAAAGTAAAATCTAAATCTAGTCTTTTCTTTAATGCAGTTATTTTTGCAGCCTGCTCCTCAAAGGTGCTTCCAATTTCATAACCGATTGAAATAATTTCTAAATTTTGATCACGGTATTTATTTTTTAGTTCTTTAAAGTAACGGGTTTCATCCATACAGTTTGGACACCATGTTCCCATTATTTGAATAATGGTTATTTTCCCATTAAAATAATCGTTTGGATATTCAAATGAATTTCCCTGTAGATCCTTTAATTCGAAATGAAAGCTTGAGGAGTCAACAAGAACAGTTAATGAGTCTGCGTTTGTAAGTTGAAAGTCTTCATTTCTTTTTGCTTCCCAGGTTGTTTCCCAGTGTTTTCCACTATAAAAGTAACCGTAAATTAAATCATTTTTCATTTTTCCTGTAAAAAGAAAAGCGTGGGAACCATCAAAACAAGATAGTAAGAAGTTTTCTCCGTCGACCTCACCACTTAAATAACGATAATCTCCTGTTTCAGTCAAAAAGGTTCCAAGTAACGCAGTGTTTTTTTGTTCAAAAATGCCAATTGCTTTATAAACATCAGGCGTGTTGGGTTCAAAAGTACTTTCCCATTTTCCTGAAAAATCTATTGACTGGGCCTCCGTTTTTTGAGGAGACGTAGAGGATAATTTTATATCACAAGGGATTTTATAATTGACACCTTTATTTAAATTCAACCAATATCCCGTCAATTCTTTTTTATTTTTTACTTTTAAAATGAGAGTAGAATTATATAAAGGGAAAGATAAACGAAGAGAATCAACAGTTGTTTTGTCTTGGTTTAAAATGATTTTTTCTTCACCATTATAAATTGTGTAAAGAAACTCTTTCGTGTTTTTTTCAACGACGAACTTGAAAGGTAAGTCAATGGTGTTGTTTAAATGCAAATAACCACCCCAAGTGCCTTTTTTTGTTTTAGGTAAGTGTTTTTGTCCAGCAACATTAAATGTAATTAGAAAGAATAAACAACACTTTAAAATAGTAGACATAAATTTTGACTTTTCGATTTGTAAAAATAATGCTTTTTTGTTGGTAACTTTAGCTCTTATGCAACCTTTTTTAAAAAACAAAAGTCTTGTTCAATAGACGCTGGTATGGATGATGCAACATTAATAAAAGAATGTGTTAAAGGTAATGTTCGTGCGCAGCAAAAGTTGTTTGATAAATTTGCCCGGAAGATGTTGGGTGTGTGCTTAAGGTATTCTAAAAACACTGAACAAGCAGAAGATGTTTTACAAGATGGATTTGTAAAAGTGTTCGGGAAACTAAAAGACTTTAAAATGGAGGGGTCTTTAGAGGGTTGGATTAGAAGAATAATGGTGAACACCGCGCTTGACCAAATTAGAAAGAACGGTAAAATACTTGGAGACATGAATGTCGACGATGTAGGTTACAAAATTGAAAACAATGCGTATGTTTTTGAAGGACTGATAGCAGAAGACTTAATGAAAATGGTTCAGTCTATGCCAACGGGATATAAGGTTGTGTTTAATATGTTTGCCATTGAAGGGTATTCACATTTTGAAATTGGAGAAACCCTTGGGATTAGTGAGAACACTTCAAAATCCCAGTATTCTAGAGCAAAAGCATATTTAAGAAAGAAATTAGAAAGAGTAGACGGTGGAAGGTAAAGACAATATAAAGGATCTCTTCGGAGAAAAATTAGGAGAATTTGAGGCAAATGTACGTCCTGAATTATGGACTAATATTTCTTCTCAAATAGGAAGTGTTGCCACTGTTGCTAGTACAGGGGGCACAACATTGATTGTTAAAATAGTGATAGGAGTTTCCGTCGCGGCCTCCCTTGCCACAGTTAGTTATTTTGTTTTTACGGATAATAAATCGGACGAAACAACTCCAAGTAAAATACTATCTATTCCTAATAACAACTCTAAAATAGTATTATCTGACAATAAAATAATTGCAGGAAAAGATGTTAATTCTGTAAATCAAAAAACAGAAAATAATTATATTGTTGATTATTTACCTGAAGTTTTAAACAGTAGTTTAGGAGGGCCCTATACTGAAGAAAACACTATCGCAGAACATATTATTCCTCCAGTTTTAATCAATAAGGAAAACAAAGAAGCTGTTATCAATGAAAATGTTGAACAAATTGATAAAAACGTAATTGACCCTTTGGCGACAGAATTAGTAGATGTTTCTGAAAGAGTTGAGTGCCTAGGTGTTTTACCAAATGTTTTTACTCCAAATGGCGACAGGATTAATGATGTTTTTTCTGTTGAATCGAAAGACCTTTCTGATTTTAGTATCGTGGTTATTGATAAAAACAGTAAGGTTGTCTTTCAATCGAATGATGCTAATTTTGTTTGGGATGGAACTGGATTGAATGGCGAGATTGTTCCAAAAGGAACTTACATTTATTATATAACCGCACGTAATTTGAAAGGTGAATCGATTAGCAAACACAGTGTGTTAAACATAGAAAGTGATCGTTAATCAAGTTTCTTTAAATAGTTATAATACCCTTTTATCGATTTGTAATAGACTAATAAACTTATTATTAGAAGAACATGGCTAACATCATTTCGATCGAACCATTGGTGAAAATTTATTTTTTTAGATTGAAAAACAGCGGAAGGAATTAAAACTAATGCGCTTATCCATAAATATTTAAAAGTTGGAGTAATTGTTTTTTGGTAATAATACCCGATCACACCAACAGTTACACCAAGTCCTATTATTGTATTTATTGATGGAACAATTAATCCTTTTTGTGGGTCTTGGTTAATGTCGATAAAAACAAGAACCAAGGTTTCGGTTATTATTGCAACGAATAATTTTAGTAAAACAAAAGAGTTTAAAATTTGTCTCCATTTATGATTTGGAAAAATTGAAAGAATAGCACGCTCAATGAAAAATACAGCAACAATTCCAAGATACCAAGAAGCATATTTTCCTGGTAGACCCCAATAATGAAAAACAAAATGACCTAGTCCGCCAACAAAGAAACCAACACCAAAAACAATAAAAAACCACTTCCAATATTCAAAAAATGGAGACTTTTGACCAAACTTTGAAACTTTGTAAGCAAATATTAAAGCAACAATAAAAATTAGCGTATCGCCATATAAGGCATTTATTTCCAAAAATTTAAAGCCAAATATATTCGTTTCTATTTTGTCAAAGTCTTTTCCTATTAACATGTTACTTGCGATGCTCGTCGAATTTGTGAATATTCTTAAGGATTAATTTCTCAACTAACATGGGAAATCGAGGCTGTAAAAATGCATTTAACTTGCCTATTGAAGTAAGAACAGTAATAAATTTTCTTTTAGAAATGTTTTTAAAAACCGCTTGAGCTACAAATTCAGTAGATTGTACTTTTTTATCTTTTCGTGATGCTAATATTAATTTCGATCCATCTGCCGCAATCGCTTCTTTATTGTGTTCAATATCTGTTATTCCCACAAATATTAGCCCTACATGAATTAGGTTTTTTGCCTCTTCCAGTCTAATTGATTCTGCGAATGCGCGCAAAGCCATTTTTGATGAACAATAAGCCGACATTGCTGGAATTCCTCTAATTCCAGCTAAACTTGAAATAAAAATAACACTTCCTTTTGTTTCACGTAAGTGTTTTATTGCGGGTATCGTAGGATATACTGCTCCTAATAAGTTGCTGTCAAATATTGTTTTGAAAACTTCAGGGTTCACGTCGGCAACATTGCCCCGCATA
>VFKM01000122.1 GCA_009885545.1 Flavobacteriales bacterium | reverse complement strand
TATTCCGCGAACGGAGGTTGCCAAGGTTTCAAAGGGCCTAATCCCTCCACCTTTCTTCATAAGTTTATTTGAATGAACGTGGTACAAAATTACTTCGAAATTAGTTCTTAGCCAACATTTTAATTAATCTCTTTCTTTTTTTGTATCTTCAATCTTCCAATTCATTTAAAAATGAAGAAAATTCTACTTGTTTTTTTATTGTTGATTCAGCTAAACCATAGCTTTTCACAAACATTTACAGATTCTAACTTACCAATTGTTGTTATCACTGCACCAGTTGGTGAACCAATAAATGACATTACTAGAGTTGTTTGTGATATGGGTATTATTGACAATGGGGTTGGTATTCAAAATCTATTAACAGATCCATTTAATAATTACAACGGAAAAATTGCTATTGAAATAAGAGGCTCCACTTCCCAACAATATCCTAAAAAAAGTTATGGATTTGAAACTCAAGATCTTTTAGGAGCAACCTTAAATGTTCCTTTAATGGGTTTGCCAATTGAAAATGATTGGATTCTTTATGGTCCTTATCCTGATAAAACGTTAATTCGAGATGTTTTAACCTATGATCTTTCTCAAAAAATGGGTCATTATGCTTCCAATTGGAAATATTGTGAGTTGATGATAGATAATGAATATTTAGGCGTGTATATTTTAATCGAACGTGTAAAAAGGGATCAAAACCGTGTTGATATAGCTAATCTTCTTCCAACAGATTTAACTGGTGACGAATTGACTGGAGGTTATATTGTGAAGGTAGATAAAATGACAGGCGAAGTAGGTTATTCTTGGCCTTCAAATTACGATTCAGAAGTTCTTTTCCAATTTCACGATCCAGAATTTGATGAATTGGATCCAATTCAATCCAGTTATATGGAAACTTTTGTTGGAGAATTTGAAGATGCTATATGGGGGCCTCAATTTGCAGACCCATTAGTTGGATATGCTAATTATATAGAAACCACTTCATTTTATGATTTTTTCATATTACAAGAAGTGGGCAGAACGGTTGATGGCTATCGTTCAAGTTCATTTATGCACAAAGACAAAAACAGTGGAGCCTGGAATGGCAAAATGGTTGCTGGGCCTATGTGGGATTTTAATCTTTCCTATGGAAACGCTGATTATTGCGACGCCAATTTAACAACAGGTTGGCAATATAACTTTGATAATATTTGCGATTTCACAAGCGCTATTCCTTTTTGGTGGGAAAAATTATTGCAGTCATCTAGCTATAAAAATGGGTTAAAATGTCGCTGGGAAGAATTACGTTTAGGGGCCTTGCACACTGATAGTATTAATTATTTCATTGATTCTATGGCAACTTACCTTCAAGATGCGCGCATTCGTAATTTTCAAAAATGGCCAATAATTGGAGTTTATGTCAATTGGAATGGCTTTGTTGGAATGACATACCAAGAAGATTTAGATTATTTGAAAACGTATATAGAACAACGATCTGTTTGGATTGATAATAACCTTCCTGGTATTTGTGATTTATCTATTAAAGAAAATGCTTTCATTCCTCAATACCACAAAGTTTGGCCAAATCCAATGAGTGAAGATGGATATATTGGTTTTACATTGTTCAATGAAGGAGATGTTAACTTTGAATTATTAGATCTTACTGGAAGAACTGTTTATACTAACAATTTTGGTTTCAAGCCAAAAGGAGAACACGCTCATTCACTTCCTTTATCTTTTCTTTCTGACGGCAATTATATCTATATCTTAAAACAATCGGGAACTCAGATTGCATCCGGAAAAATAACTGTGAAATAAATGCGAAATTTTTTCCGAGGATTTAAATATGCTTTCAATGGAATTGCTGTTTTGATAAAAACTGGTCGTAATTTCAAGATTCAATTTCTTGCATTTTGTCTAGTTTCTTTTGCTGGTATATATTTTCAAATTACAACAACTGAATGGCTTATTATATTTGGTTTTTCAGCACTGGTTTTGTCGTTAGAAGCATTGAACACGTCGATCGAGAAAATCTGTGATCTTTATTCTACAGGACGAAATGAAAACATCAAAACGATTAAAGATATTGCTGCTGGTACTGTATTAATTGCAGCTGTATTTGCAGCTATTGTTGGTGTGATTATTTTTTGGAAATATATCTAAAAGCAGAAAAGGAATAGTTCATTGAAATTATCAGGCACAAAAAAAGGCGATTCAACTGAACCGCCTTTCAAAGAAAGATTCTATTTTATTTAATTATCAATTGCTTCACCGCTGTGCCTTCCGCAGAGAATACTTTCACAAAGTAAACACCAGATGAAACAGATGAAACATCAACTTTAATAAGTGTATTATTAACGTCAATAGAAGAAATAACTTGTCCAGCAATATTCATTACTTCTACTTTAGTCATATTCAAACCATCCGTTACAACAGTAATTGATTCATTCGCAGGATTAGGGTAAATACTCACACTATTTGCCAAATTATATTCATCTAAACCTAAAGAAAAACAGAAATTAGTTGTGTTTTCGTTTCCAAAATCAGCATTAGCTTCTAACAATTCTGCTACTATAGTGCCATCAATAGTAATTGAGTAGCTTCCATCTCCACCTTCTGCGACTGAGCAACTTGTTAATCCATCACCAAACGAATCCATAATTTTAAAGTCATAACAACCGTAATTTAAACAAAAATCTTGTTCGATAAGAATAGGATTAGCATCAGTATATCCAGAACCGGAATAAATTACTGTACTCGATGCATCTAACAATTCCCATGATGTTTCAGAACCCCAACAATCTAAATTCAAAGCTAAAGAAACAGTTTGTCCGTTAACAACAATTATAAAAGATGAAGATGTTGTATTGTTTAAAAGATTCAAATCAGTTGACCCATTTGGATTAACAACCTCAGCATCAAAAGTATGATTACCACCTGCAAGTGTTGCCATTGGCAAATTAATAACTTCTGTCTGAAATTGATTCAATGAGCCTGTCCAATCATATGTTTGATTTAAAACACCATCATAACCATAATTAATTGTTGCTGATGTTAACACATCAGTTCCTGAATTTGCAATACTAAATTGAGGAGTAACCGTTGCCTGACAAAAAGTTCCCGAAACTCCTTGTGGGTTATTTAATGCTGCATCCAATGCTGGAGCAGGTCCATTTGGATCAACCCCGTCAATTGAAGTTGCACCTGTCGATGATGGGTCTAGCCAATTACTCAACCGTGAAGCATTTGTATTATTTCCAGTCCATGAAAATGAAAATTTACCATATTCATCTGATAAATCACTTCCTCCACAAGCTGATGCACCACCGTGCAATTGACCAATAACTCTTCGATTATTATCAAACAAAGGGGAGCCTGAAGAACCTGGTTCTGTAACGCCTAAATCCCATCCTGGAACATGCCAATGACTGTTTGCAGGTGTTCCAGACCAACTACTAGAAGTTAAAGCATTATTATTTTCAAATGATATTTTTTTAATATCTCCTGAAGGATGATGTATACCAACTGAAGTAGGAACCGCTGCGTCAACACTATTCCATCCACTATAATAAATCCCCCAAGCTGGATCCGGCGCAGTGTTCAATTCTGTCAAGGCAAAATCGGACCCAGCCCAAGCAGAACGCAAAGTTCCACCATTTACATTCATTGTTTGTGGACCATTTGTTGAATTTAAACCTGTTCCACAGACTGCAGATGCCGCAGGAGATTCCCAACGGAATCGGAAAACCCAACCGCCAGGGTTTGTACCACAGTGATTTGCAGATAAAAAGTAAGGAATAATTGTTCCTGATGTATTATTTACCAATGCTCCAGTGCAAAATCCTCCTCCATTAACCATCATACCAACAGAATGAGTTTGATCTAACCAAAGGGCACCCTCAGGACAGTTTACATCATAATGACAATTACCAGAGTCATTCAATGCCTTAGCTATTGCATTTAAATCTTGGAATCCTGAAACAATTGTGCTCAAATTCAAAATACTCGATCCAACTACTGCTTTCGGCTCTATTACTTCAATAATTATTTTGCTGGAATACACCAATTCGGTTCCCAACATGTTGTTTGCATTGTTGTTCAAACTAGTATAGGCCCCAATAAATTCTTTACCTAAAGCATCAGCAATAAAAAGTCTTGTCCCAGGAGCCAACTGAAATTTATCAAAGACAAAATTCACAGATAGTGCATTTGGACAAGAAATTCCAAATTGATACAAAACATCACCTGAAGGTAAAATGGTTTTAGAGGCTTGATCCATAATATTCATGTTCACTTGAAATTCCTTTCCAAATCGGAACATTTTTTCGCCACTTGCAGCATAATTTGCTAATTCTAATTCAGCATCAACTGTTGCTGTTTCATAAAAAGATTTTGTTTGCTCGACTTTCCCCATAATAGTTAAGGGTCTGCCCGAATTAATTGTTTGTGCCAAACAATCAGCGGTATAGGCAGTAATAAAGACAGTCAAAATAAGTAGTTGTTTTTTCATAGTTCTAGTTTTTTATTATAAAGTAAGTCTAAAAAAGACGTTAAATTCCTTTAAATCGTTGGCTCACGATAGAAAATAGTTGATTTCTTTCTGCCGTTATCAATCCAATATACGATTCAAAAACTTATTTTTAGCACGTTAATTGCTAAAAGTTTGAACCAAATATACAATTTATCATGAAAAGATTAAACCTCCTTTTTTGTTTCATTCTTGGAATGAACTGTTTTGCCCAGCAAGTCGAAATGCCAGCTGAACAATACCCATTTTATTCAATTCTAGAATGGAAAGGTATGGGAGCAATATTATTCAACCGTGATCCTGCTGGAAATATGAAAAAAGTCAATATGACTCTTGTTGGAAATAAACCAACCAATATTTGGCAACAAAGTTTTAATCCCAATGGGAAAGATTTTCATTTCATCTCAAGTGAAAACACGAGATATGTATATTTTTTAGACAATTTAGTTCCTCAAGAAGGAAAAATATCATTGCATCAATTAAATTCTGCTGGTAACATAAAATCAACATCGGTAGTATTAAGTTCGGCAATCAAAAAATTGGGGGCTTTTGACTTATCTGAGTTGCAACTTATGGATATCGTAACAACAGATAAAGCATTGGTACATATATTTCGCTACCACGACACAAAAGCAAAGAAATACGTTGAATTCGCGACATTCATTACTCATCACAACATGCTTGTTTATGCAACAATACTGGGTGAAGTTACTGAATTGAACATTAAAGAAGGAAATTTCGGTCAATGGAAATATATCGGTTTTACAGAAGATCAAATCTATTTTGCTGCAAGGGATTTTCAAAACAAAAAGAAAGGATGGACAGTCCAAAATTTTACGTCTAAAGGAGCTTTAACTGATTCTCGATTTATTAACGGTGCAACCGAAACATTTGATCAAGTTGAAAATGTTGGAGTTGGCGCAAATGGAAAAACCATTCTCAATAATTCGACTGATATCGAAACTGCAATGCTTATTCATCATAAAAATCAATTCTATTTGACAGGTGTAATGACAGATGGAACAAGCAAAACGGTTAAGTTAAAACAACTAACAGAAGGAAAATGGGTTGATTTAAATACTTTCAAATTCACACCTGAGAAAGGCAAAACTGCACTTCAATTTGGAAATTACAGCTTAAATGAAGGTATTGGTTGTAAAATTGGCAATGCGATGATTTTTATGCCATATGATTCTGCCAAAAAACCTTCACAAAACGTTTTTTCAGCAAGATTCAATAGCAACCCAAGTAGATTTGTCGTTGAGGATAAAAAAGAATTATTTACAGTATCTTTGGTGGATGGCACATTATATTTCGATTTGAGCCAACTAAACAAATCGGGAAATGTAAAATTTGAATCAATTAAAAAATGATTATTGGTATTTGTGGAGGAAGTGGTTCTGGAAAAACAACTTTGTTAAAGCGTATTTCTAATGAATTAAAACATCTGAATCCTTCGATATTTTCGATGGACAATTATTATTTGCCTATTCAAAAACAAATCAAGGATGAGAATAATCAATACAATTTCGATGTGCCAACTGCATTAGATCGAGATCGGTTGTTTTCTGATTTACACAAACTTTCTATAGGCCAGTCAATTGAGGTAAAGGAATACCATTTTAATTCCCCTCCAGACAAAATCTCATTGATAACCATAAATCCCTCAAACCTAATTATTGTTGAGGGTTTATTCTTGTTTTATTATGAGGAGGTTCAAAAATTAATAGATTTTTCCATATTTATGGAGGTTGATGAAACTACCCAATTGGACAGACGGTTGTATAGGGATCAAGAAACCCGAGGTTATTCAAGAGAAGCAATAATTTATCAATGGGAAAACCATGTTATTCCTTGTTACAAGGAGTTTCTTTTACCTTTCGAGCAAGATGCTCATTTTCGTTTTCACAATGATTCGAGAGCAGATGATGAATTCGAAAGATTGATGTATGAAATAAATATGCTAGTTGCTAAATGAAAAATTGGGTTGTGAAATATCGTAATATTCTGCTTTCGATTATTGCTTCACTTACCTTTATTATCTATTATTTAAACGTTTTTTCAACCAATTATGTGTCTGAAATTTCTTCCTTTCAAGAAAAATTTCAATCGTTAGAAAAAAAAATGGATGCTTATCTTCTAGCGAAAAAAGCATCATTAAAAAAAAATAAGACTTATATTAATTGGAATAATCTTGATGCAAATCCTGATTTCAATCTACACATTTACCACAAAGATTCCCTGTTGTTTTGGAACACGAATCAGCTACCAATTATTCGATTTGCTGAAATACATTTCCCGGCAGAAGGGATTATTCATCTACAAAACGGTTGGTATAACGCCAAGGTATTAAAAGAAGGAAGCTATACAATTTGTGCTTCTTTCTTGATAAAACACGATTTTTCTTATGAAAACAAAGACCTCAACAATAAATTTATTCCTGACTTAGAACTTCCTTTTGACGCATCTATTTCACTTGAACAGGATCCAACCTTTTCTGTTTTCTCCACTGAGAATACCTTTCTTTTTTCATTAATTCCCAATGATTACCAACCAGCTACAGAAAAAGAATCTATCGTTTTACTGCTATTATTATTAGGCTCCGTTTCCTTATGGTTGGCCTTATTCTTAAAACTATCATTTAGGATAAGAAATCCATATCATTGGTTAATTCCGATATCAATCATATTTATCAGAATACTGTCTTTAAAATTCAATTGGTTTGGGTTGTTAAATGATACGCACGGTTTTCAAGCAACCTTATTTGGGATGAATACTTGGTTCCCAAATTTCTTTGAATATTTAGTGAATTGTGCCGTCATTATTTTTATTGTTTCCTTTTTTAAACACCTATTTTCAACACCTACACTTTTAAAAAACAACAGGCTAATTGGCTTACTATTCTTTCTCTTAGCCATCCCTTTCTGGTCTTTGATTCTTTATTTAAACAAGGGGTTAATTGAAAACTCATCAATTCCTTTAATTATTGAAAATCTTTTTTCGTTGAATACATACTCTATTCTTGCTATAGCAAGTATGGGACTTTTATTTTATAGTTATTTCAACTTCACAAAAACAATTATAGCCTATAATAAGGAATCAAAAAACAGTCCTGTATTACTCGTTCTTTTTGCTTTTGTTGGGGGATTGATTTTCTTCGTCTACGAAATAAATTTTGGTTATAAGTTGGTGTTTGCTTCCTTATTTCCATTACTATTATTTGCGGTCATTATTTATTTAATCTATAGAGACGGTAAGAGCTATCAACTTGGTTTTGGAATAATCTTTCTGTGCTTGTTTTCAATAGTTTCAGCGCTGAATTTGATGACTTTCAATAACCGTAAAGAAAAGAGTGAAAGAGAGCTCTATGCAAATCAACTGGCAACAGAAAAAGATATCGTAACTGAAATTGAATATTCGAACATTGTACAACAAATCAAAGACGATAATGGATTAAAAATATTCATTTCTTCCCCTTTAACGATTGGACTATCAGATTTCGAAGAAGGACTTGAGCGAAGAATTTTCAATGGTTTCTGGGAACGATATGAAATGAATTTCAATTTGTACGATTTAAACGGAAAATCACTTCTTTTGGGTGGCGAAAACAAGAAAAATGCTTATGAGGATTTAAATGAGATTATTTCTCAACATGGCACAGTTTCAGAAATTGATTCAAACATGATTTTTGTGAATGATTATACTGGTCAATACAGTTACATCATTCAACAACCTATTAAAATAGACACTTCTCACGCAGTATTATATTGCACATTGAAATCTAAAAAAATTCCAGAAGAAATTGGTTTCCCACGCTTACTAATTTCTTCAAAAGCACAAGTATTTGAATCATTAGAAAAATATTCCATAGCTAAATATCATAATGGCAGACTGATAACACGTTATGGTGACTTCAACTTCCCATCCACTTTAAATCCTATTAAAACATGGAAAAAAGAATCAAAAGAATATTATAATTACACTGATTTCAACCATTACATTCTTAAAAAATCGAATAGAGATGTAGTGATTTTATCCTCTAAAAACATCACTGGAATAGAATTGTTAACTTCCTTTTCTTACTTGTTCAGTTTTTATGGAATACTGCTTTTACCCATCCTATTTCAGTTCAACTATACCCCAATATTTAAAAGAACCATAAGCTTAGCTGTAAAAATTCAACTCGTTTTAATCGGATTAGTATTTGTATCTCTTTTAGCTTTCGGTTATGGAAGTGGGGTCTTTGTAAGTAATCAATACAATCAATATACTCAAGATGTAATCAAAGAAAAGCTTACTTCCGTAGAAATGGAGTTGCATAATAAACTTGCGTCTCAAAAGATTTTATCCATCACCAACGACGGGAATTATATTGAGTATTTACTTCAGAATTTCTCTAAAGTATTTGTTACTGATATTAATTTTTACGATACTGGCGGATATCTGATTGCTAGTTCGCGCCCGAAAGTTTTTAATATGGGTTTACTTAGTGAACAAATGAACCCTTCTGCAATAAAAGCCTTTTTAATTAGTAACAAAAGTGAATATATTCATGATGAACATATTGGGAACTTAAACTATATTTCAGCGTACCTTCCTTTTTACAATTATGAAGGTAAATTATTAGGGTACTTAAACTTACAGCATTTTGGTCAGCAAAAGGATTTTGAAATTCAAATTCAAAAATTCCTAGTCGCGATTATTAATGTTTTTATATTGTTGTTGGCTATTTCAATTGTGATTGCAATTTTTATTTCTAATTGGGTCACGGCTCCATTGCGCTTATTACAAGACAACTTTTCAAAGATTCGATTTGGAAAACACAACAAACAAATTTCATATAATAAAGAAGATGAAATTGGCGCTTTAGTAAAAGATTACAATAAGAAGTTAGAAGAATTAGAATTCACAGCGCAACAATTAGCTCAAAGTGAGCGTGAATCTGCTTGGAGAGAAATGGCAAAACAAGT
>VFKM01000099.1 GCA_009885545.1 Flavobacteriales bacterium | reverse complement strand
TTTTCATCTTTCTTTATTTAATTATTAATTGTTTTCTATTTTCCTCGGGCTCTTTCCAATTTTTATACCAAACTTAATTTCTTTTATCTATTCCCCAAAGCATTTTATTTCGAATGGTATCTAAGAAATTGTTGTCCTCAAATTTAACCACATTTATCATAAATTCGGCTTTTGTGATAATCACTTCTTCACCTTGACGAATATTTTTAGAATTTCCATCCAAACTGATTAAATATTTCCGCTCACGACCTTCTATACTTAACTTGATTGGAAGGTGATCTGGCACAACCATAGGACGAACATTTAAGTTATGTGGGGCAATAGGGGTAAGAATATGAACTTGACAACCTGGAGTAATAATTGGCCCACCACAGCTTAAATTATATGCTGTAGAGCCTGTTGGTGTTGCTACAATTAATCCATCTGCCCAATATGAGTTCAAATATTTATCATCTAATGAAGCATGAACAGTTATCATAGAAGCTGTATCTTTTTTAT
This sequence comes from Flavobacteriales bacterium, assembly GCA_009885545.1. Lineage (GTDB taxonomy): Bacteria > Bacteroidota > Bacteroidia > Flavobacteriales_D > Crocinitomicaceae > M0103. Next base: position 7,245 of record VFKM01000099.1, on the reverse strand, counting down.
GAAAGGTTACTTCATTCAAAGCAAAATTGTCATCTCCAAAAAGATTTTCTTGTGTATTGATTCTTAAAAGAGACCTTTTTTGATATTCGAATTCTTTTCGTTTGACCATTTCTATGGTAGATTGAATTTGGTCCTTTGAAATATTGGATAAGAAACCTAATCGACCTGTGTTGATACCAAGAATAGGAACTCCTGAATCTCTAATATATCCTACCGTTTTTATAAAAGTGCCATCGCCACCAATGCTAATTGTAAGATCTATTCCTTTGTGAAAATCAGTATGAGAAACAAACTCATCTGTAGAAGATAACAAATCCATCTTTGATATAAGTTGAGTCTTTAATTCCTTTTCAACTATTGGATTCCAACCTAAAGCCACAATAGTATCTATAATCTCTTTATAATGAGGAATGTTCAGTTTATTGACTTTACGTCCGTAAATAGCAATATTCATATTAAAATTTCAAAAAGTTCATGAGCGCATCATAACGATACTGAATATCCTCGTCTCCTTCGCTTTTTTGATATGAAGCTTTGATAACATAATCGTAACGCTCAAAAGTTCTAATTATACGAGATAAATCAATTAAATTAATCTTCAAGGTAATTTCCAATTTAGTCGAATCCATCGAAGACATAATATATGAGCTCAAGATTTTAGCGTTATTACTTTCAACAATTTGTGCTATCTGAGCCATGGAATAATCAATGCTGTTAACTTCTAAAACTAAAATCCCTCCTGATTCTTTGATGCTTCCAGTATTTGCGATAATAGTCAATAAATGATAAACAGTAGTGCAACCTAAGTATTTTTCGTTTTCATCAAGAACAGGCAAAACGCTTATTTTATGTTCAGATATTTTTGATAATACTTCGTAAATATGCGCATTTGCGAAAACGTATGGTCGTGGTAAATGATCGAATAATTTGTCAAGATTTTCAACTAAATCCATTTTGTCTAAAACATCGGATTCAGATAAAAGTCCCACAAAATTACCGTTTTTTAAAACTGGAAGGTGCGTCACTTTGAATTCGTCCATCCAACGCAATGCTTTTTCTCCTGAATCTGAATGAGTCAGTGGAGGAATTTCATCTGTTATTAGTTCTATTGCTCTCATTGTTGTTGCCAAAGTAGTAAAATTGTTTTGAACTTTGTACTTTTGGGTTGTCAAAAATTGTACCGTGTCATGACTAAGTTAAGTGTCAATATAAATAAAATTGCAACCATTCGAAATGCTCGAGGTGGTGATGTGCCAAGTGTAGTTCAGGTAGCGATTGATTGTGAGCGATTTGGCGCTGATGGTATCACAATACATCCACGACCAGACGAACGCCATATTACCACTAAAGACGTTTATGATTTGAAGAAGGTTGTGACAACCGAATTCAATATTGAAGGATATCCTGATGTCCGTTTCATGGATTTAATTGCTGATGTTTTTCCGGAACAAGCTACGTTGGTTCCGGATCCACCAAATGTACTTACTTCTAATGCTGGTTGGGATACAAAAAAACATTTTGATTTATTGACAGATTTAATTCAACAGTTAAAGGTGCTGGGTGTTAGAAGTGCCGTTTTTGTTGATACCAATTCAGTGAATATTGAATATGCCGCAAAAATAGGTGTAGATAGAATAGAGTTATATACTGGTCCTTTTGCGGAAAATTTCTCGAAAAATCCAATAAAAGCAATTAAAGATTACGTTCAAGCTGCCAATCTGGCACATCAACTTGGGTTAGAAGTGAATGCAGGACATGATTTGAGTTTAGAAAATTTAAAGTTTTTCAAAGAATCAATTCCTTTTTTAGCCGAAGTTTCAATCGGTCATGCCTTAATTTCAGATGCTTTGTATTTTGGGTTGGAAAATACGATTCAACGGTATAAAATGCTTCTGGCGTAATAGTTTAGAACTGAGTGCAAAGTGATGAGTTTATAACGGATAGTTTAAAGCTGGAGTCAAACGAACATTGCGATGTATTGAGCTTGTCGAAATAAGCGATAGTCGACAAACGGACATCGAGCGATAGTCGAGATGGCAGTTTTTATTTCATCAAATGAACTGTGTTCTGCGGATAAGGAATCGTTACTTTATATTCTCTAAAAAGGCGATCTATTTCAAAACGAATATCCGATTTATAGTTGTTGATATCCCAATTTTGATCTGCCCAAAAGATTAATTCAAGTTCTAATCCGTTGTCTCCAAAATGTGACAGTCTAACGTCAACCGGATGAGTTTTTCGAACTTTTGGATGACCTAAAGCAGCTTGTTTTAACAAACGAGTAACCAGTTCCGTGTCGGCATGATAATCAATTGTCAAAATAATACGAAAACGAGACAGTTCAGATCCATGACTCCAATTTTCCACAAATTCTTGCGTTAATTTTGAATTGGGCATAATTAGAACATTGCCATCTCTAGTTTCTATTTGAGTTGTTCTGACGTTTATTTTTAGAATTTTCGCAACAATTGCTTCAGATTTTCCTCCATTAGAAATTTCAACTATATCACCGACCCGAATATTTCCTTCAACAAGTAACACAACACCAGAAAACATGTCTTTGAATACATCTTGTAATCCAAGTCCCAAACCAACGAAAAGCCCAAGAGAACCCGTCATTAGAAGCGTTAAATCTACATTTATGGCCTTTAGACTGGTAATTATTGCAAAAATATAAATTACATATTTCGCTATTTGAACATAAATGTATTCAGTACCTGCGTTGAAAGAAGATGACTCCCTGAATTTTTTACTGATGTATAATTTTACAACATTCAGCAACATTTTTGCTCCAAAGAAAATAGATATGAGAACAAGTATATGGTAAAAACTCAACGTAAATTTTTGAGACTTTATTAAATTGAAATTCAGAAATTCCGTGAAAGTCACATCTTCATTATTGAAATTAAAGCTCCAAACAGCTATGTAAGCTGCCAGAAGGTAAACACTCTGACTTAGTAGTTTCAGCCAAGTGACCATTCTTCCTTCAACTCGAATGTTAGCACTTTTCAAATAACGCTTTAACATTTTGTGTATCACTTTTCGAAGTAACATAGCAACGAAAAAGATTACAGATAGAAAGATGATGTTCCAAAAACAAACTTTATAAGGACCTAAATGAAATATAGTATAGCTTAGCATTTTTATCTTAGTATTGTTCGACCTAATTTTTCAGAGAAAATGATTTTAATTTTTTCATAAACCATTTGCTCTGCCAATAAATCCATTAAAAGTTCATCTGTTAACATTTCTGTTTGCCCCATTTTTATTCTAATATCATTGATATGTTCCTCAATTTTAGAAAGTTTTAAACTGTAAATAGCACTCATAACAGTTTCACTCATTCTGTCGCCTTCAGTACGTGTAATAATGTTATAATTGCTTAACCATTTAGAACTTAAAACTTGTTCATCAGATTCAATATCAGAAACAAAACGAACTATTTCTTGGTCTTCCAATCTTTTCAAGAAGTTTATAGAAAGTAGTTCATTTTTAGCAATTCCATCTAGAAATAAGCTGTGAATTTTGCTATAAATAGGATGTTTAAATTCTATTTTGTCCTCATTTAATTCATGACAAATAAATTCAATAACATTGGTTTCAGAAAAAACTGTTTGGTTGTTTTCATCAATTTGATCATATTGCATTGTTCGTGTGCCGTATTTGATCATTATGCGAATCAATTGTTCCTCGTTAATGTATGAAACTTCCTGAAGAATTTGAGGTTCTGGTTGCTGATTTTGTAAATCAGGAGAAGGAATTTTATAAAAGTCAGGTTCTGGAGCCTGTTTCACAACCACATTTTTTCTCAACTTGATTAACTCGTTGGAAATAACCTGTTCATTGATTTCAAATTGCTGTGAAATCTGCTGCATGTATACAGTGCGGGTAATCTGATCAGGGATTAGCGATACAGAATGTACAATTTCTCGAATTAGTTCAGACCGTTTGATTGGGTCATTTTCACTGTCTTTTAATAAAATTGAAGCTTTGAAAGAAATAAAATCTTGCGTGCTTTCCTTTATATAATTTTCAAGTTCAATCGTACTTGTTTTTTTTGAGTAGGAATCAGGATCTTCACCTTCTGGAAACAAAACCACTTTCACATTCATCCCTTCTTCAAGAATTAAATCAATGCCTCGAAAAGAAGCCTTTATTCCCGCCGGATCACCATCATAAAGAATTGTAATATTTTGAGTGTATCTGCGAATTAACTTGATTTGATCTTTCGTAAGGGATGTTCCGGAAGAGGAAACAACATTTTGTATTCCAGCTTGATACATACTGATAACGTCGGTATAACCTTCACATAAAAAACAATTGTCATATTTTATAATGTCACCTTTTGAATAGTGTAATCCGTAAAGTATTTCACTTTTATTGTAAATGATACTTTCTGGAGAATTGAAATATTTTGCAATTTTTTTATCAGTAAAAAGTGTTCGACCTCCAAAACCTAAGACACGCCCTGAAACACTATGAATTGGGAACATCACCCTTCCTCTGAAAAAATCAAATTGACGGTCATCTTTGGATTTCACCAAACCGACCTTTTCTAAATATTCTAATTTATATCCTTTAGAAATAGCTGCTTTTGTGAAATCAGTTCCTGTATTTAAACAATAGCCTAATTGAAATTTTTCAATGATATCTTTTCTAAATCCACGTTCTTCAAAGTATGACAATGCAATTGCAGTACCCTCCTCAGAATTGTGCAGGTTGTTCTTGAAATGGTCTCTCGCAAAGTCATTAATAATGTATAAACTTTCACGTTCACTGATTGCTGCTAGTTGCTCTGCTGTTGCAGGTTCATCAGCGGGTATTGGAACACCATATTTATCGGCTAACCATCGAAGTGCTTCTGGATAAGAAAAATGTTCTTTTTCCATTAAAAAGCTAACGACTGTTCCTCCTTTTCCTGTCGAGAAACACTTAAAAATTTGTTTAGCTGGAGAAACCACAAATGAAGCGGTTTTTTCATCTGTGAAAGGACTCAATCCTTTTAAATTTGATCCAGCACGTTTTAAACTTACAAATTCTCCAATAACTTCCTCTATTCTGGAAGCTTGCATGATATCATCGATTATATGTGGTGGAATTTTAGACATTATTCAACAGGCCGTCCATAGTCTTTTTCAGAAACTAATTTACCTTTTTCATCGTATGTTGTCCATACACCAACAATTGCATCTTTATGATACTCACCACGGTAATGCAATGTCCCATTTGGATATTTCACTACTGTAAATCCTTCACGTAACCCGTGTTCATAAATTGTCACAGACAACTCAGAACCATTGAAGCCGTAGTATGTCCAAAGCCCATCACGAAGGCGTTCTTTGTCTTGTCCACCTTTATATTTTATGTGTTTTTTTCCAGGATACCATTCAGTATAAATACCATCTTTTATTTCCACTAAAACTTCTTCTTTTTCTGGTATTTGAGTTTCTGGCGCTTCTTCAGTTGAGCAAGAAACGAGAATTAGTGCTGCGGTAAAAAGTATAAAATATTTCATGTTTTATTTTTCTCTAAGTGTTGTGTATTCTACTAATCCGATGATAGAACGTTTTGCTTCTGAATCAGGAATATCTGTCAATAATTCAAGTGCTTGAGTTTTAAGTGTCATCATTTTTGAGTGAGCATATTCAATTCCACCATTCATAATTACTAATTCAATAGCACGTTGAACAGACTTGGGATCTTCATTTTTATTTTTTATGATGTTTATTAATTCTCGTTTGACTTCAATTGAAGCTGTGTTTAAGGTGTAAATTAATGGCAATGTCATTTTTCTTTCACGGATATCAATCCCAGTAGGTTTACCGATGTTCTCAGGTGTTCCATAATCAAAAATATCATCTTTTATTTGAAATGCCAAACCTACTAATTCTCCAAATTGACGCATCTGTGGCGCCATATCTTCTCTGTCAACTGCAACAGCAGCACCTTCACAACAGGTTGCAATTAATGAGGCAGTTTTTTGACGAATTACTTCAAAATAAATTTCTTCGGTTATGTCTAATTTCCTTGCTTTTTCAATTTGTAATAATTCACCTTCACTCATCTCTCGTACAGCACGAGCGACGATTTCAAGTAAACGAAGATTGTTTTTTTCAATGGAAAGCAACAAGACTTTTGAAAGCATAAAATCACCAACTAAAACGGCAATTTTATTTTTCCATAGAGCATTAACAGAGAAAAAACCTCTTCGTTCGTTAGCGTCATCAACAACATCGTCATGGACCAAAGTAGCAGTGTGTAATAACTCAACTAAGGAAGCGGCATCGTAAACCTTGTCGTTCATTTTGCCTAGCATTTTGGCAGTAAGAAAAATGAACATAGGACGCATTTGTTTCCCTTTTCTACGAATAATGTAATGGGTGATTTTATCAAGTAAAGGGACTTTTGATTTCATACTTTGACGAAAACGCACTTCGAATTCAGACATTTCTGCTTCTATTGGCTTCATCATTTCCTTTACTGTCAACATAACACAAATATAATGGATTGATTGTGTTTTTTGTATTAAAAAAGCAGCATGTTAAAATCTTTTTTGAACGAATAATATTAAGAAAATCAAATTTACTATTTCAACGCTCTTTCTTCTTTTAGAATTGCTTTGTTTTTATTTGCTAACTGACCACAAGCTGCGTCAATATCTTTACCACGACTACGACGAATATTTACAACCAAATTCTTAGATTCTAAGAAGTCAGCAAAATCATCAACTTTGTTTTTATCGGCTTGCTGAAATTCACTATCGTCGATTGGGTTATATTCAATAATATTGATTTTACAAGGAACACATTTCGCAAATTCTGCTAATTCTTGAGCATCCTCTTTGGTGTCATTGAAATCCTTAAAAATAATATATTCAAAGGTTACTCTTGATCCCGTTTTTTCGTGAAAATACCGCAAAGAATCTGCTAATTCCTCTAGATTATTAGAGTCATTAATTTCCATGATGTGGCTTCTTTTTTTATCGTTTGCAGCGTGTAAAGAAATTGCCAAATTGAATTTCACTTCATCATCACCTAATTTACGAATCATTTTTGCTATCCCTGCAGTGGAAACAGTTATGCGTTTTGGCGACATACCTAAACCTTCTTCTGAAGTTAATAATTCAACTGAGCGAAGAACATTTTTGTAATTTAAAAGTGGTTCACCCATTCCCATATAAACGATATTGGATAGGGGAGTATTGTAACGATTTTCAGCTTGTTCTTTCAAATAAACAACTTGATC
>VFKM01000155.1 GCA_009885545.1 Flavobacteriales bacterium | reverse complement strand
GATGAACGATTACATATTGAATTTCTACTCTTCTCCAATATTTAGAATCAGCAGTGTTTTTTGCGTCTTCAGGGTAATTTTCACCAGCCGCATTCTTTTTTAATACATCGATATCATAAATGTTTAATATCTTTTCAACGGATTGTATTCGTTTTTCACATAACACTTTGTTATACTGAATATCACCAATTAAATCAGAATATGCCGTGATGTTTTCAATGTGAAATTCACCTTTTTGATTAGATGCAATTAATTCCTTAAGTTGTTCTTGATCAGCAATGGAAAGTTCAAATTCATTGAATTTGAAATAAAACATAAGGGTGTTTCTGTCTTCTTGATTAAGCGCTGATGTAACTGAAAACAAGAAAAAAAATCCTATAAGGTATTTCATTGATTTAGAAATTCGGTGTATTGAATAATACATCAACACGTCTATTCTTTTGTCGATCAGCACTGGTTTTTTCTGGAAACACCAAAGGGTCAAGGTTTGACATACCTTTAAATTTTAATCTCGATTTATCAACACCCATTTTTTTTAATTCTTTATATACTGCCTTAGCCCGATTTTTTGAAATAAACATGTTGTTTCCGCAGCAAACGTGCCCACGAATAAGCACATTGTTTTTAGTAGTGTCTGCATTTAAATAGTCTGCTAATTTTTGGATTTCGGAAAAACTTTTTAATTCAATTTTAGAAGTTCCTTCTTTAAAAGAAACATTTAAGATAAAGGGTTTGTCATCATTAATAGCCTCGTCAATTGGATTGGATTGAATAAATGAATATTCTTCTTCAAACTGATTTTCATTGTCAATAAAATTGTTTTTTAAAATAGAATCTTCGGAAGCTAATAACTGAAAATAAACATCCACTCTCCTCCAACTTTTAAAATCTTTAACATCGTATTTGTAATTAAGCCCGTATGGTTTCAATTGAATAAAAGAATTATCAATTAAATTTAGTTTTTCAGCGACATAAACAAGTCTCTTTTCAGCAAGTACATTATTGTAAGAATTGCTGCCAAGCGAATCAGTGTAGGAATAAATTTCTAAGATGACTACTTCATTTTTATTTAATTTTAGTTTAAATAGTTCTATTTGATTTTGAGAATAAGGGGTTGGAATACTTTGATCATTTTCAAAATAGAAAGATTTGATTTTCGTTTGGGAAAAAATCATTATTGGTAAAACCAATACAAAAGAAAATAGTATAAACTTTTTCACTTTGTTTATTACGGCTGATTAAAAAGTAGGTTACAAAAAAAAGCGTTCATTTTAAAGTGAACGCTTTTCATTTACAATTAGTTGCATCATTTGTATAGGCTAATATCTACTTTTCCATTAACTACAATTGATGTTACTTTTCCTGAGAAAGCCATTTCTCCCATTGAAATCGTAACGATATGAGGAAATAACAATCCATTGATATCTTTGAAATCACTGAATAACGATGATGATTCAGTAACTTCGTCTCCATCTTTATTAATAGAAAGGGATTTTAACTTCATAAAAGTTTTTGTGTCATAGTAGTCAAAAGACTCAGTTGTTCCGTCATTTAATTTCAAAACGTAAACATCTTTATCATTTAAGGTTTCAATACCAACCATTTCATATGTCATACCTGAAGTAGCGTAATTCATTTCAGGAAAAAGTCCAATTGCTTTTTTCTTAGAAGCGATTTCCTCAGCAGTCATATCTTTCTTTCCTGTTTGCATATTTGTGGATGCTCCAGCTGTACCGTCAAAAAATGATTTTTGAAACACCATCCCTTGACCTTCTAATTTTTGTGCTTCAGTACTTGGAGAAACCCAAACTTTAGTCGATTTTAATGGGAAAGGAACCTGCGACATTGATAAATCTGTCTTTTCCTCATACGATTTTATTTTCTTCATCTTTTTTTGAGCAGCTTTCATTGAAGTTGTTTGCGTTACAGCTAAAACATATTTAGAGATTAACTCTTCTTTAGTTATGTCAGCTTTCTTAACCTCTTTCAAAACTTCTCCATATGCATCTAAGAATTCAATTTTTCCATCAGTATCAAATTGTTTTAATCGATCAATAATTTCTTCGTTTCCTACAACCACGATGTTACAGTTTTTAGCTGTAAAATATGTTTGTGACATAGTAAGCACATCATCCTTGTTGATTGATTCTAGACGTTTTAAGTATGTTTGGTAATAATCTTTTGCTAAGTTGTTTTTAATTATGTTCAAAGCAAATCGTGCGATTGTTTGAGGACTCTCTAATGATCGTGCAAATCCACCTGCCATTGAAGATTTTGTCAAATTTAATTCTTCATCTTTCACGTATCCATTACCAATATTATCTACTTCAAATAAAATTTGTGTTATTGCTGAATCTGTAATGTCATTTCTGAAATTCCCTCCAATTGACATCCAAGAACCATCTTCTGTAACATTCAAAGAAGAATAGCAACCATAAGTATATGCTTTGTCTTCACGTAAATTTTGCATCAAACGTGTTCCAAAACCACCACCACCGAGTATGCCATTCAAAACAGTTAATGGAAGTTGATTTGTTTCACCCGATCTAATTTTCATTGGAAATGAAATTTGAACGACAGATTGAACTGCCCCTGGTTTCTTAACAAAAATCACTCTGTTTCCCTTGTTAAATTGACCGTCACCACTTTCCATTTTGTATGGTTCGCCACCTGACCATTTTGAGAAATATTTATCGACTAATGCAGTTGCTTGAGATTTTGTAATATCACCAACAATTACTAAATAACTTCCTTTTGGTGTAAATGTAGATTTATAATAATTAACAACATCTTCTCTTGTAATATTAGCCAAAGAAGCTTCTGTCATAACCTCACCATAAGGGTGATTTGGAAAGTTTACTTTTGATTCAGCATTCTGCGCCATTGTACCAGGATCAGATTTTGCTGATAATAATCCAGATTCATTTTGTTTTTTAATTCGATCAAACTCTGTCTGAGGGAAGTTTGCATTCATCAAAACATCAGACATTAGCGTTAATCCTTTGTCCATATGTTTTGTCAAACACGAAAGTGAAATAGAAGATTTACCTGCATTGATTGATGCTCCTATATAATCTATTTCATTATCCAATTGATCCTTTGTTCTGTTAGTTGTTCCTGAAAGAATTAAAGAACCAGACATATCAGACATCCCTGCTTTTGTTCCTTCAATTCTTGGATCAGAACCCATAGATAAAGCGAAAGAAACACGTGGTAATTTATGATTTTCAGACAGAATTACTGTAATCCCACTAGGAGTCGTAAAAACTTCTGAATCTTTAATATTAATTGTCGGAGCTTTAGCAGGTGTTGGACGAATCGAACGGTCTAATTGGCCGAACAAAAATGTCGGTAATATAAGTCCTGCAATTATGATTATCTTTTTCATATTTTTTATTTTATTAACTGTCAAATTGAGCTTTTGAAGTCAAGTTTATTTCTCTTTTGGTAAATAATGTAAAATAACACGAGCATCTTGTGTAAAGTACAATTTAGCAACGCGTTGAATATCTTCACGTGTTACTTTCATATAGTTCTCTAATTGTGTGTTTACGCGACTAGCAGTACCATAATAAACATGATTATCAGCAAGATTTTCTGCAACTCCAGCAATTGATGAGTTGGATGAAACTAGGTTATTTTCAAACTGATTACGAACTTTTTCGAATTCTTCTTGAGAAATAAGTTCGTTTTTCATTAGGTCTATTTGAGCATCAAATTCCTTTTGAATATCATCTAAATTGATTCCTTGAGCTGCAATAGCTGCCATTATTCCAACTCCAGCATCTTCAAGACCATAATTGAATGAAAAAGCAAACGTTGCCATTTCTTTTTTCTCTACAATTGTTTTATTGATTCTTGAACTAGTTCCTCCAGATAATACCTCATTCATCATTTCTAAAGCATACGTATCAGGATGGGTTTGAGCAGGGAATTTATAACCCATAAAAATTCCAGGAAGTTGGATGTTATCATATATAACATCTTTAATAACACCTGTCATTTTTTCGGAATCTTTTTGTGGGCGACGAATTTCAACTTCTTTATTCGAATAAGAAGTAATCAATCTTTTTGCTTCAGGACTTTTAGAATTCATAAAGTCTTTTGCGTCGAATTTAGATTTAGCAACGCTATATCGTTTGAAGAAATCATCATCTGATAAATTTTCAAAATCTCTAAACAAATTGATTGCTTGACCTTTAGGCATTGAAGCAAAATATTTTTCAATCCATTTTTTCGTTTCTTCAACATTTAAATCTCCAGCAATTGAAAGTGTAGCATTACTAGGAACATAAAAAGTTTTATAAAAATTCACGTAATCCTCTTCTTGAGCAGCATCTAAATGCTCCATACTTCCAATTGGTGCCCAGTTATAAGGATGAACTGTAAACATTCTTTTAAACATTTCTGTTATGAATGTAGCGTATGGTTGGTTATCAACTCGTTGACGCTTTTCTTCCTTTACAACACTTCTTTGTGTTTCAATTCCTGTATTGTCAACTTTAGCGTGAAGAAGTCTTTCACTTTCTAACCAAAGTCCCAATTCTAGTTGATTTGAAGGTAGTATTTCATAATAATACGTTCTATCTTGTGAGGTGTTCGCGTTTAATGTACCACCATTTTTCTCTACTAGCTCACTGTATTCTCCACGACCAATATTAGCTGACCCCTCAAATAACAAATGTTCAAAAAAGTGAGCAAATCCTGTTCTTTCAGGAATTTCATTTTTAGAACCAACATGATATAGTATGGAAACAGCAACAATTGGTGTAGCATGTTCTTCATGTATAATAACATGGATTCCGTTTGGAAGATCATACTCAAGGTATTCGATCTTTTTTTGAGCTTGGGTAGAAAGTGCAATAATTGCCAATATCCCTGTTACGATGATTTTTTTCATTGATTATTTCAGTTTATAACGGATACAAAGTAAATCAGTTTTATCGAAAAAAAAAATCTTATATGATATTCGGGTTATTATTCGTTCTAGGGGTGAAATGGATGTTACATTGGTTTGGCTTAAAAATTGATTAACTTTGAATAATGAAAATTTCTATAACTTTTCTTTTTCTTTTTTTTACGACATTATTGTCGGCTCAAAATGTTGTTCCTTTTATTGATTTTAATTATTATTTCAAATCCTTTGAAAATGACAATTTTCGTCAAATAGAATTTCAACGAATTCGCGAATACAAAGCTGGTGACGAACTCGTTGCATATATAGACACGAAAGGAAATCTTCGTGTTTTTGATGGAAAAGAAAGAAAAGATATTTCCAATATGAACTTGAAATATCAAGTATCTGATCATTTATTAGCCTATAACATTGGTAGCACCTTGAACATGTGGGATTCAGGCAAATTACAAACCTTGACTTATTTTGCTAATAATTATGAAGTAAAGGATAGTATAATTGTTTATGAAGACACTCGATTCAATACATTAAATGTTTATTGGAACAAACTAACCTATCCTCTTTACACAATTATTGAAGGTGTTTATATGCCAGTTGCGATCGGAGAAAATATACTTGCATTTAAAGATAACGGAAATTTTTACAAGGTTTTTTGGAATGGTGAAATTTATGACTTGGGTGTTTGGAATAGTTCAATTGAGTTTCAAGCGGGAACCGATATTCTGTGTTTAAATGACCCGACCACGAGAACTTTTGCTGTATTTGAAAATGGGGAGTTTTTAGATGTAGAACAGTTTTTTGTAAAGAAGTACAAAGCAGGCAGAGGATTTATTGTTTATGAAGATTTAAATGGAAATTTAATGATGTACAAAAAAGGAGAAAAAATTCAGCTTTCTAATTTTTCCTCTTCATTTTGGGACGTAAAAGATGATATTGTTATTTGGGGAGAGAATTCATTCGTTTTCGCATATCAAAACAATACCAAAATTCAGGTCACGAATTTTACACCAAAAGATTATCTATTAAAAAACAACGTGTTCGCATTTAGAAATGTGATGGGGGGCGTAAGTGCATTAATTGATGGGAAAGTGCATGAAATCACTAATCAAATGGAATCTGAATATGAAATTTATGGCAATCTTGTTTTAGTGAAACTTTTTAATAGTTCTTATATCGTATATAAAAACGGACGAAAGTTTGAGAATTAAATAACTTCTCTATCCTCCCAAAATTATTTAATTACAAAAGCTTCAATATTCAATACAGCAATTGGAGGGTCTGTATTTGCAGTAACAGTTATCGTTTTATGCTGTTCTTTAAGTTGACCTACTTTTGGATGAAAAACAACTTCTATTTTGTCTGATTTACCTGGCATAATTGGTTTTTCAGGTTTTTTAGCTGTTGTGCATCCGCAACTCACATCTACTTTTTCAATTATCAAAGGTTTTTTTCCTGTGTTGGTTACAATGAACGATGCATTATTGTCTGTATCTTCTTTTATTGTCCCGAATTTTTGAGTTGTCTTATCAAATGACATTGTTGTAGCTGATGCAGCTGCTTCTTTTGCCAATTCTTGCTCTTCCTTTTCTATTTCCTTTAGAGAAGCTTTTAAATCTTGCTCTGATCCATCACTTGAAGCTATTGACGAAGAAATTTCACCGTTTTTGGAGTTAACTGTATTCGGTTCATTGCCACAATTTGACAAAAGGAACAAACATAATCCTAAAATAAGTTGATTTTTCATAGTATGCATTTACAAGACAAATTTATAATTTTCTTAGATTTATTTCAAATTAGCTTTCTCATATTCTTTATTCTCTAGGGCTTTAATTGCCCTTTGAATAATTTCATTTGAGTCATTGTAAACTTGGTAGAATTCATTGTACCCCCAAATATCTTGAGCTAAGACTGCTTTTAAACGGAGTTTTATTAACGCTTCACTTGTTTTATATTCTTCCTCATTAAATACTAATTCTTTGTCCTCTTTTGCAACATATTCAAAAAATTCATCCATGAATGTTTTATCCAATGAAAAACCTTTTAAATATCCGTCAAAAGTAGGATAGGTAATCAATAATTTATCCCTTTGTTTGTCAACATAATCCAATGAATAGCTATTTAAGTGACCACCTTGAACTAAATCTCTATAATAGTCAGTAACACCTGAAGTATCAATTGGAACAAATAAATCCGGCATTACACCACCGCCGCCATATACAGTTCTTTTTGTAAGCATGGTTTGATACTTTAATGAATCTGGAAGTTTTATTGAATCCGCATTGCTGAATTCACCGTTTAAATATCGTTGGGTCAAGTCTTTTTTATACGCTTCTATGTCGTCATAAGGTTTTTGAATCCATCTTCCAGTTGGTGTGTAATAACGTGCAATTGTTAAGCGCATTTGTGATCCATCGGTTAAATCAATTGGTCGTTGAACGAGTCCTTTTCCATAAGTTCGTCTTCCGATAATCATTCCTCTGTCCCAATCTTGTATTGCTCCAGAAACTATTTCACTTGCAGAAGCAGAGTATTCATCAGTTAAAACAATTAATTTTCCTTGCTCCCATAATCCTGTTTTACCAGCCTTCAAATTATTTCTTGGTTGTGCTCGCCCTTCTGAATAGACGATTAATTTATCACCAGAAAGAAATTCATCAGCCACCTTTTGAGCAGCATCCAGCAATCCTCCGCCATTTCCTTGTAAATCAAAAATGAGGTTTTTCATCCCCTGTGCTTTTAAATCAACTAAACTTTTTTGAATTTCTTCGACTGTACTTCTTGAAAAACTATTCAATTTGATATAACCAGTTTCTGGGGTAACCATATAGTGAGCATCAACAGAATTAATTGGAATATTATCTCTAGTAATAACAAAATCAAGAGGTTTTTTAGCTTTCTTCCGCATGATTTCAATTTTTACTTTGGTTCCAAGTTCACCTAAAAGACGTTCTTTGACTTGCCCATTTTTCAATCCAATACCTGCAACGTTTTCATTCTCAATTTTTGTAATCTTATCTCCTGGCATTATTCCTAATTTTTCTGAAGGACCACCAGGAATAGTTGCTACAACCATTAATGTATCTTTTAATATTTGAAAACGAATTCCAATACCAACAAAACTCCCATTGATTGATGAATTTGCTTCAGCTACTTCTTCTTTTGTGATATAAGTTGAATGTGGATCTAATTTTTCTAGCATTGCCACAATTGCAGCGTCTGTTAGTTGATCGTTGTTAACGGTGTCGACATACATTCTTGTAATGTAAGTTAATACCTCGTCAAATTTTTGAGTTGTACCAACTTTATTTGGATCAATTTGAGAGTAGCTATTAAATACGCTTAGAGCAATTGTTAGGAGAGAAAGAATCTTTGTCATAGTTGATAATTATTTAACTGCATAAATATAATTCAAATAACGAAGGAATGTTAAAATTAGTAACGACTTGACTTGAGAAAAATTGTTAATTAATCATAGGATTCAATAAACAATCGAATGTTGAATGAAAATTATTTACTTGGTTCATTTTTCAATAAATTATTAGTTACTTAGTTATTCAATAAAAAGAATAAATGAGGAGTCTGATAGTAGTTGTTTTTGTTGCTTTTTGTGTTTTACAAGGAAGTTCTCAGATACGTGAATTTGATAAATTAGAAGTGTTATATGCGCAGAATCACTATAAAATGGTTTATCGCAAAGCGAATACTTTATTAGATATACCTGATTACGATTTTTCACAAATTCCAAAATTTTATAAAGCAATTAGCTTATTTCAGTTATGTCAAAATGATCGGTGGTTAATCAGACATCCGAATGCCTTGGAAGACGCAGCTAAGTTATTAATTGAAATTAAGAAGTCCAGTGATGGTAAAAAAGTATTTGACGCACATATATATGAAATTTCTTTTTTAAAACACGATTTGATTTCTTGGGCCGAAGATTTAAAAAGAAGAGGGAAGAAAGAAGAATTTGAGCGCCTACAAAGAGCTATTAGTAATTTATTTGACCAGATTCCAGATATTGATTTTCAAGGAGAAATTTCGGAAAAGGACATTGTAGAATCCGATGATTCAGAGAAAGATTTATATTTCAAAGAAAGAGACCAAATCGTTGATTATGCTAAAAAACAATTAGGAGTGCCATATGTTTGGTCTGGAAATGATCCAAATGGATTTGATTGTAGTGGATTTACAGGATACGTATTGAAAGAGTTTGGTAAAGATTTACCTAGAAGAGCTGTTGATCAACATGAGTCTTCTAGAAAAATAAAAGAAAAGAATGTTCATAAAGGAGATTTAGTGTTTTTTGACAATGGCTCAGGTATTTCTCATGTCGGAATGATTGTTTCAGAAAAAGGAAAACCACTTGTTATGATACATGCAAGTTCGTCAAAAGGCGTAATAATTACTGAAATTGAGCAATCTGATTATTGGTTGACACGCCTTTCAGGTTTCGGAACCTATGTTTACTGATTTTTTCGTTTCAACTTTAATCCAAATAAAACGATCATAAGAATTGAGCTGATAAGAAATGAATAGATGATGATCGTATGCAAGTAATAGTTTGAAAGTTTAAAAACGATCATTGTTTCAATTAAACATGTTGAAACAAATGTTGACCAAAAGGTGAAACTAGCCATCTTTCCATTAAAGGATTTAATTCTCATTAAAAATCCAATTAGAAGTTGGAGAAATAGTAAAGCAAAAGAAAAATTCCAAGTACTTTTTAATAAATCCAAATAAAAATAATCTGCAAAAAGAACAACAATGTTTAGCAGGTTTAAAAAAGAAAATACGCTATATATTTTAGGGTGATGTGTTCTAAGTCCATAAAGTGAAAAATAAGCTGAAATACATAGAAAAGAATAAAACAGTAAGAAAGTAGAAGGGTAAATTTCACTCTTTATGATTACTGAATACAAACTATAACAGAACAAAAGGAGTGCTGTGATGAGGATGCTAAGATTTAGTTTTTGAAGCATTTTTCAATGTAATAAGAACGCTAAAATACACAATACTTTTTACAATTAAAGATTGATTTAAACGTGTGACCGTCTGTTCAATTCAACTGCACAAATTAAATTCCATAATGCTCTTGCTCCAACATTTGCATCCCAATCATCATCTTTTCCAGGAGCAACTTCATTTAAATCAAACCCAACTATCTTTTTGCCTGATTCAGCAAGTTTAAAAAGTAAATATGTGATTTCTTCTAATTTGAATCCACCTGCAACTGGGGTGCCTGTGTTTGGACATAATTCAGGTGACAAACCATCAATGTCAAAAGAAATGTAAACGTTTTCAGGTAATAGGCTGATTATTTTCTCAATTTGACTTGCCCAAGTATTCCCGTTAAATTGACTTTCTTTCAGGTCCCAATCGAAGTAAGTTGCTATTCGACCATTGCTGTTTTGTATTAAATCAACTTCAGATTGTGCAATATCACGAATTCCAACTTGAACTAATTTTGTCAAATTTGAACAGTTTTTCAAGGCATTGAACATGATACTCGCATGAGATTGTTCGAATCCTTCATAAGCATCACGCAAATCAGCGTGGGCATCGATTTGCAAGATTCCAAATGGTTTGTTTTGAGAATCAATTGCTTCGATCAGTCCAAGTGGAGTAGAGTGCTCGCCACCTAAAACACCGACTAACTTACCTTGTTTCATTAATTCTAAAGCACGATTTTTAAGGTTATCCTTTAAAGCGTTCTGAGCTTCTGAAATGGTTGAAACAGTAAGTTGAAAATCTTTGTTGTCTTCTAATTTCCCTCCATTTTCAAGGAAATCAATGTATTCAATCGCTTCAACACATAATTTGGTATTGATTTCTTTCCATTCGTTTGAAATGGCAGTCATGAATACCTTTGTTTGAAAAGCATTTTGCAACTTGGGATGATAAAAATCCAATTGAACCGAAGCGTCTAATATTGCTTTCGGACCATCACTGGTTCCTTTGCCATAAGAAGCGGTTGCGTCCCAAGGAATTGGAATTATTACTATGTCAGCTTCATTTTCCGTAACAGGAAAACCAAATAAATTTCCGTTGGCAATTCCAACACCGTTTGGATCAAATGACATAAATGATTTATTTTTTCAACAATGCTTTCACAAAATTAGGAGTTGCAAAACTTCCTTTGTGAACATCAGCATTGTAATAGCGTAATCCTTTTTCTTCAACAAATGCATCTATTGTAGAATCATTTGTAATCATTTTAGGATGTGTATTACCTTTTAATCCATATTGGAAACTCCACATTCCTGTAGGGTAGGTAGGGACAAAAAACAAAGAAACTGGCGCTTTGTCTTTTCCAAAAATATCTTGCAACGTATGGTTCAATTCTGTAAATGCTTTCTCATTGAACTTTGGTGACTCACCTTGAGCAATCAAGATTCCATCTTTTTTTAATGCGTTATAGCAGTTCGTGTAAAATTCAACAGAAAACAACCCTTCAGCAGGACCAACCGGATCAGAACCGTCAATTATAATAATGTCGTATGATTCAGGAGTAGCAGTTTTTAAAAATGCAATACCATCATCAACTAGTAATTCTAATTTTGGGTTATCAAAAGCAGCAGCGATTTGTGGTAAATGTTCTTTACAAGCAGTAATAACTTCACCGTCAATTTCGACCATTGTAACTTTTTCAACGCTTTCATGACGTAAAACTTCACGAACGGTACCACCGTCTCCACCACCAATAACTAAAATATTTTTTGCGTTTCCATGTGTAAACATCGCAGGATGAGCAATCATCTCATGGTAATGAAATTCATCTTCGATGGTTGTCATAACCATATCATCCAACGCCAACATTTTACCGTATTTATATGATTCAATGATTCTTACACGTTGAAAAGGAGATTGAACATCAAAGAATACTTCACCTGTAAATCGAAGTGAAAGCGCTTGAAATTCATCTTTATCTGTAAACCAAACATTGCGCGTGAAGAATTCAGGATTTCTCCATTCTCCTGCTTTTTGACGCATAGTCGTCATATCGAAATCATTACGTGTCAATAAGTTTACTGATCCACGTTTCATTTCAATCGCCGAATAGGATTGTGATTTAAAGCATTCTTTTAAATGATCAAAAGAAATCCAAGCATCCATCTCACCACAGGTAAAAAGATCAACTGCAGCATACCCATACTCAGGCCAAGTATGTATCGCAAGGTGGCTTTCTTGAATAACAACTACTCCAGAAACTCCAAAAGGAGAAAAATGGTGAAACGTAGAATTAATAACAGTAGCTCCAGCCTTTTGCGCTGCTGCAACCATATCTCTTTCAATTGCTGCTACATCATTCATAATATGCGGGTCGCAATTCATAAACTCTACAAGTATGTGATTCCCTAGTGCTGTACTCATTTTCTTAGACGCTTAATAATTTGGCGCAAAGTTAAGGTTTTCGAGCAAAAAGGAAAGAAAGTTGAATGAATATATTTAAAAGCCAATGTTAATTTGGTGTAAAGCGTTTTTATTTGAAACAGAAAATTCGAGTTTGTCAATTCGATCCCATTGTTTTATTCCTTCAAATAATTAAAATAAGTTTCTTTTTGAGATTTTTTTTCCCTAAAGGGGAAATTGTAATTTCTTAATTTTCCTTAAACCCCTTGTTTTATTGACTATTTATCCAAGGCATACTTTTCCTTGTGCCGATTCGACCATCATCTAGACCATGATACCGAATGAACGCAAAATAAATGTTTATGAATAATTTAAATATCTCTTTTAACCGGTTGCGCACGAAAGACTTGATCATTATTAACATATAATTTCTTTTTATTTAAATTTTCAACAAAGCAGTGTTCGTTGTTATTAAATAAAAAAAAATATTTTATAAATTATTTTACTATATTATACCAGAAATTTACTTGAAACCACTTAAAATGACCAAATTAATACTAATACTAACAATTTGTTTTTTGTTTCCAATAATAAGTTTTGCTGATTGCAGATTTACAACAACTGGAGCAAGTACCAATTGGACTGATCCTGCAGCATGGTCAGTGACTTATAGCAGTCCAGGGCCAGCATGTCCTTCATTCCCATCTTCGACAAGTATTTCTTCTGGTGATGTTGTGAATATTAATCACCCAATGAATCTGACAACAACAACTTATGATGTAAATGGGGGAGGCACTTTGAATTTAACCACAACCTTTACTTTAAGTGGGAATTTAACTTTTTCAAATAATTCAACTTTCACTAGTACAGGATCTTCTGTTTTAAATGTTACTGGCACCCTTACAAATAATAACAATAGTACAGGTGTTTCATTTAATGGTACAGTCAATGTTACGGGTAATGTAGTTACCGGAAATGGTTCTACAATTACAGGTACAGGAAGTCTATCGGCTACTGGCACAATAACAACTTCTGGAAACTCAACAATTTTTGGTTCTACAGCAGAATGTACTGTGTCTCCTTGTTTTACGAGTGATGTAAGTACGTTACCAATAGAACTTATTGCTTTTTACACGACAAATTCGAAAGAATTAATAAATATAAGTTGGACTACTGCATCAGAACATAATACGAGTTATTTTAACCTTGAACGTTCAAGAGAAGGTCAATATTGGACACTTGTCAATGCGGTTTCAGCAACAGGAAATTCAACAACGAGTATTGATTATACTATTTCTGATTCAAATCCTTTTGACGGAACGAATTATTATCGGTTAATGCAATATGATATTGATGGTGAATTCAAAATATATGGGCCAATAAGTTCTAATTTTATTGGGAATAATGATAATGTAAGAATTTATCCAAATCCAGGAAATGAGACGATTTATATTCAACAAAACAGTAAAATTACTGAGGACAATATTGAAATAGTGATAACGGATTCAAAAGGTATTGAAGTGTATTCAAGAAAAAATACCTCTTCAATTGGTCTAAATACTTTTATTATTGATGACTTTAACTCTTTACCAGGATTATATTACATCAGTATTATTTCAGAAGTATCTCCATTGGAAGTTACAAAGTATATAAAAAAGTAATTCGGTTTAAATTAATTTAAAGAGCCATTCAATGTGAATGGCTCTTTTTAAATCGACTAACCCAGATAATGTAAAATTTCTAATTCATTGATTGATTTATAGAAAAGCATTAAAAACATTATTAAATCTCTTCAGTCATCTCTTATTTTTATTGTTCTTCTGAATCCAAAATCGGTTTTCTGAAAACAATTTCCCCATAATTATTAAGGATAAAGAAAATTCGAGTTTGTCAATTCGATCCCATTGTTTTTTTCCTTCAAATAATTAAAATAAGTTTCTTTTTGAGATTTTTTCTCCCAAAACGGGAAATTGTGATTTCTTAATTTTTCAAAACCTCCTTGTTTTATTGACTATTTATCCATGGCATACTTTTCCTTGTGAGAATTCGACTATCATTTAGACCATGATGCCGAATTAACGCAAAATCTATGATCATGAAAAATTATTTCACATCAAATCACAAGATTTCAAAGGATCTTAAAGGGCTCTTTAGAAATGTTTTGAAATTTATTGATTTTAGTTCAAAGCTAAAAAATATTTCTCCTTTTGCGTCACTTGTTAGGCATAGCTTTCACATAGGCGGTGCTTTGCTTTTGACGGTGGTGATGCTCGCAGGCACAGCCAATGTAAGCGCTCAAACATTTTTTGGGGTAGCTTCTACTCCCGCTGACCCTGGTACCAATACTGCAAGTCCAACAGTTATTGCACCTCCTGGATCTATGGTAACCGGTGATTTGGTTGTAATTTTTGCCGAGAGTAGAGTTGATGGTTCAACAATTGCTATAAGCCAGGCAGGCGGTCAAACATGGACAAGTGTAGCGGATTACACCCCGACAGCAAACATTCAACAAAAAATATTTTGGTGCCGATACAATGGCACCTGGTCGGCAAGTCCGTCTGTTTCATTTTCAAATAATACATGTATAAGTGCTGTGATGTCAGTTTTCAGACCCAGTGCAGGCACGAGTCATTGGGGTGTCAATGTAAATCCCGTTAATTCTACAGCTAATACTGCAATAGAAACCATATCTGGGGTTACTACAACATGGCCCAGCACGGTTACCGGAGCATTTTGGGGAAGTTCTAGTGCCGTTACATGGTCTACATTAACAGGTGCCGGTTGGAGTAAAACTGGACTTGGAGCACAATACAGAAATACTTCTGGTAGTGACCAAAGCATTTCGATTGCTTATTATTTACAAAACTCTACCACGACAGGCGCTACAGGAAATGTTTCTCAAACAGAGTCTGTTACAACTAATTGTGGTAAAACCATCATGTCGTGGTATGAAATAAAACCACCAACTATCAGTTCTTTATCTTCTTCAAGTGTTTGTCAGGGAACGAATTTTACAGTAACCGGTACCAATTTTCAAGGAACTACGGGAGTTACAGTTAATGGAACTGCGGCTACTTATACCGTAAACAGTACTACACAAATAACAGTAACTTGTCCGGCAACAGCAACTTCAGGAAATGTTGTTGTTACTAATGCTGCTAATTCAGCATCAATTGCGTTAACCGTACTTGCTGCACCAACAACCGCTGCTGCTGGAAGTGATATCACGGTATGTTCGGGAGGTACATCAGTTAATCTTGCTGCTAATACACCTTCGGTTGGAACAGGTGTGTGGAGTGTGGTAAGCGGTGTAGGTACATTTGGCGATGCAACAAGCGCTACTTCTACTGTAAGTGGTTTCAATACAGGCGCTAATACTTACCGATGGACAACTACCAATGGCACTTGTACATCTACCGATGATGTGGTATTGACAAGTGCAGCTTGTACTTATTGTACCGCGGCGTCGACTACAACTAGTTTTGAGAAAATTTCGAATGTAACGTTTAATACTATAAATAATAACTCAACTTCCACTGCAGTTTATGAAGATTTTACAGGTGTTTCTACTACAGTTGTTCAGGGTGCAGCATATTCATTCTCAGGCAGTATCGCGGGAGGTTTTGCTACTGATCAAATAATCGTTTGGATCGATTATAACCTGGATGGTGACTTCGCAGATGCTGGAGAACAAGCATATACTTCAGCAACAGGGGTTGGACCACATTCATCAAGTATTACTGTTCCTGGAACTGCAACTCTAGGCACAACAAGAATGCGCGTGAGGTTATATGATACAAATTCAGGAGCTACTTCTTCTTGCGGTACCAGTGCATATGGACAGGTCGAAGATTATTCAGTGACTATTATTGCACCTGTTGCTTGTACAGGAACTCCAACCGCAGGAACGGCTACTGCAAATCCTTCGGCAGTGTGCAGCGGAAGTACTTCTACAATTTCACTAAGCGGTCAAACAATAGCCACTGGTCTTACTTATCAATGGGAACAATCAAATAATGGTTCCACAGGTTGGGCAAATGCAACTGGAGGCTCAGGAGCAACTACGGCAACGTATACAACTCCAGCTTTGACTTCGGCTATATATTACAGATGTATTGTTACATGTACGAATAGTGCACAATCAGCAATATCTTCTGTAACTTCAATTTTAATAATTGGTCCGGGTGGAGTATATCAAACGGTGACAACTACAAATGGTGCTTTACTATGGAGCAATGCGGCAACTTGGGAATGTGGTTTAATTCCACCCATAGATGGAACTGCAGATGTTATTATTCAAGCTCCACCCACAACGAGTTTAAATGCGAATCTTGTATATCTTCCTGCTACTGCAATTAATGTGAAAAGTATTATCATTCTTAGCAATGCTTCATTAAAAATGTCAACCGCTACTGTAACACATGTGTGCACAGGTGATTTCACAGTGAACAGCGGGGCTCAGTTTGGTGTGTTGAATTGGGCAGGAGGTGGAACACAGACAATTCGTATCGGGGGTAACGTGGTTAATAATGGAATAATTGGTCAAGGATATTCTAACGGGACGTACGATTATATTATAGAACTGAATGGGACAAGTGCTCAAAGTTTTTCTGGTTCAGGAACCAGTTCATTTATTGGTGGAAAGGATGCAGGAGTATCACAGCTTGTTATCAGTAACACAAGTGCGGCTGGTGTGACTCTTGGTATGAATTTCGGAGCTAACAATGGTTCTGCAGTAGCAGGAAAAATTACGATCAATGCCGGTTCTGTTTTGAGATTTTCATCTTCGAGCATTCAATTTGTAAATGGAAATGTAAACTTGTTGGATTTAAATGGAACAACTGAATTAAAAGCATCAACATTCAATACTCACTATGCCATGACAGGTACACGTACAATTAGTACATCAACTTCGCGGATTATTTATACCAATCCTTTGAGTAATCTAACACCAACGACCAATATTCCTTGGTCTGATCTTGGATCGTTAACAACAAATATGGGCACATCCGGTTTATTGACAATTGGTGGTGCTGCGAATCTATATGGCGAATTAGCGATGATTGATGGGGATATTTCTACAACGTCTACTAATCTTTTAACTTTAGGTGTATCAGCCGGTTTCCCTGGTTCTATGAACTGGACTACTGGAACAGTTCTCGGTCCACTTAGAAGATGGTTTAATGCCTCAACAAATTCAGGCAACATCTCAGGTTTGTTCCCAGTAGGAAATAATCCTGGTTCAGGGGTTCTTAACAGATGGTACAGATTGGAATATACATCGGCTCCGTCAACGGCAGGTTACATGACAGTCGAATTTAAAGGCATCAACCCGACAACCACAACGGCTGCTACTAATGGGATGGATCTTATCGATGGTTCCATCACTCTAAATAGTATTGCACCTAACGGCTATTGGGAAGCAGTTCCAGGAGCTCTAAGTGGAGGTTTTTATTCAGCTACTGCTAGGGTCAATAATTTTACTATACAAAATTACAATTATTCAAGAATAATTAAATCCCCTGGTTCTCATACTATCTGGACGCTTGACGGTGTTCATGGGGCAATTTCAGGTACTTCGACTGATTACACGATTAATAGGACTGGCATGAGTAATTATAGTTGGTTTGCTATTGCATTTTCAAATGTAGTCGGACTTCCAGTCGAATTAATCTCTTTCCAAGCGAATTGTGCAGGAGATAATCAAGTGGATGTTACTTGGTCAACTGCTTCAGAGCACAACACGAGTCATTATGTAGTTAAAAAATCAAGAGACGGTGTAAATTGGACAATCTTGAATACATTGGGCGCTGCAGGTAATTCAACTTCAGTAATTGAATATGCGATAACAGACACTGATGTTGTAAGTGGAACGACGTATTACAGATTAACACAGTTTGATATTGATGGTGTTTCTGAAACGTTCAATATCGTTTCAGCAAACTGTGGTTCCAATGAAACAGAAACTAAGCTAATATCTTATCCAAATCCAAGTAATGGAAGTTTTTATTTAGATTTTTACACAAAAGATATAACTGGTCCTTCTATTATCTCTGTATTTGATGCGAGAGGAGTGGTTATTTATAGACAAGATGTTCTTGTCGAAAAAGGCAGCAATGTGTTCCATATTGAAGATTTGGAATCTGCCCCAGGAATGTACTATATACAGGTTTCAAATGGAACCATTACTTCATATATGGTGAAACATAGTTTGCGTTAAAACTAATGGTCTAAATGTGGAAGGGGAGAGCAAACGAGCTTTCCCCTTTTTTTGTTTTTAAGATTCATTGAGATCCAAATTGTCGTTTTAATTCAGAGATATATTGATTTTTTTTGGGAAATAATTCCAAAATTGGGAAAATATTCAAAAATAATATATAGTTAAGTTGTTGTATTTCAATGAAGTATTATTTATGGCATATTTATTACTAGGTATGTTTAGATTATTTGTAGAGTGGTTTCAATAATAATCAAAAGTAGATGTTTAGGTTTTAGGTAATAGTAAAAGGAGTGGTATTACCACTCCTTTTCTACTTACATTTATTGAATTAATTGTTTTTATTTAACTTCTTCTGATTCCAAAATCGGTTTTCTGAAAACAATTTTTCCATCAAATGTATCCAGAACAACATTTTTAGTTTTGTCAATTGTTCCGCTTAAAAGTGCTTTTGACAATTCGTTCAATACTTGCTTTTGAATCACTCTTTTAACGGGTCTTGCACCAAAGAATGGGTCGTATCCAGCTTCTGTAATCCAATCAAACGCATCTTCTGTTACAACAAGATTGATGTCATTTTCTTTTAATTGTTTTTTCAAATTATTCAATTGAATTCCAACAATCTCTTTCACATTTGCTTTTGTTAATGGAAAGAACATGATTGTTTCATCAATTCTGTTCAAAAACTCTGGACGAATTGTTTGTCGCAATAATTCAAGTACTTCAAATTTCGCTTTTTCTCCTGCTCGTTCATATTCTGCAGGCTTTATATTGTCGAATTTTTCATGGATAATATGTGACCCAAGATTCGAAGTCATAATGATAATCGTATTCTTGAAATTCACAACTCTACCTTTGTTATCGGTCAAACGACCATCATCTAAAACTTGCAATAAAACATTGAAAACATCGGGATGCGCTTTTTCAATTTCATCTAATAAAACAATAGAGTAGGGACGCCTACGAACAGCCTCCGTCAACTGACCTCCCTCGTCATAACCAACATATCCAGGAGGGGCTCCAACCAAACGCGAAACGGAATGTTTTTCTTGGTATTCACTCATGTCAATTCGAGTCATTGCATTTTCATCATTGAATAGATATTCAGCCAATGCTTTGGCTAATTCTGTTTTACCAACACCTGTCGTTCCAAGGAAAATGAAAGATCCAATTGGTTTTCTTGCGTCTTGCAATCCAGCTCTAGATCTTCGAACTGCATCAGAAATAGCTGTTATTGCTTCTTCTTGACCTACGATTCGTTTTCCTAATTCGTCTTCTAATTTTAATAGCTTGGAAACTTCACTTTCGATCATTTTATTAACTGGAATTCCTGTCCATTTTGAAACTACTTCAGCGATATCTTCAGAATCAACTTCTTCCTTGATCATTTTTGATTTTGACTGCATTTCAGCAAGCTTGGATTTTATTTTTTCAAGTTGTTCTTCTGCTTCTTTGATTTTGCCATATCGAATTTCAGCTACTTTTCCATAATCTCCAGCTCGTTCTGCTTGATCTGCCTCCACTTTAAAATCTTCGATTGCTTCTCTCAATTTTTGAACTGAATCAACAACGTCTCTCTCTGCTTGCCATTTTGCTTTGAATGCGTCTCTTTGCTCTGTTAAGTTGGCTAATTCTTTCTCAACATTTTCTATTTTTTTCTTATCGTTTTCTCTTTTCAGCGCTTCACGTTCAATTTCGAGTTGCATAATTTTTCGTTCTAATTCGTCCAGTTCTTCTGGTTTAGAATTAATTTCCATGCGCATCTTTGAAGCCGCTTCATCAATTAAATCTATCGCCTTGTCGGGCAAATGACGATCGGTAATATAGCGTTGAGATAATTCAACTGCTGCAATTATAGCAGCATCTTTGATTAAAACTTTGTGGTGTGCTTCGTATTTTTCTTTGATTCCACGAAGAATTGAAATAGCATCTTCTGTTGTTGGTTCGTCCACCAAAACAGTTTGAAAACGACGCACTAATGCTTTGTCTTTTTCGAAGTATTTTTGATATTCGTTTAATGTTGTTGCACCAACCGCTCTTAATTCACCTCTTGCCAAAGCAGGCTTTAAGATGTTTGCTGCATCCATTGCTCCTTCACCTCCACCAGCTCCAACAAGGGTATGTATTTCGTCAATGAAAAGAATGATTTCCCCTTCAGCATTGATTACTTCTTTGATAACGGCTTTTAATCGTTCTTCAAATTCACCTTTGTATTTTGCTCCAGCTATCAATGAACCCATATCAAGTGAATAAACTACTTTTGTTTTAAGGTTTTCAGGAACATCTCCATCAACGATTCTATGCGCCAAACCTTCTGCTATGGCCGTTTTTCCAACTCCAGGTTCACCAATTAAAATTGGATTATTTTTTGTTCTTCTCGTAAGAATTTGCAAAACACGTCTTATCTCATCATCTCGTCCGATAACAGGATCTAATTTTCCTGCTTTAGCAAGTTCATTTAAATTCTTAGCATATTTCTCAAGCGATTGATAGGTTTCTTCTTGACTTTTTGAAGTGACTTTTTCACCTTTTCTTAAATCCATAATTGCCTGTTTAAGATTGTTTTTGTTTATTTTATTATCTTTTAAAAGTGCCCCAATAGAATCAGAAGAGTCGAGTAGGCAATAGAGTAACATTTCAATTGTGACGTAATCGTCTCCAAAATTCTTGAGCTCGTTAACGGCGTTATTGAATACCTTATTTGTGTTTTGTGATAGATAAATTTGACCTCCTTGAACTTTAGAATAAGATGATATTATGCTATCAAGTGCAGATTCTAATCCCTTTGTGTGAACATTTAATTTGTTGAGTAAATAAGGAGTTACATCTTGGTCTGTTATGAATATTGCCTTTAATAGATGACCTGTTTCAATGGATTGGTTGCCATTTGTCTCAGCAAGGTTTTGGGCTTGTTGAACGACTTCTTGCGATTTGGTTGTAAACTTATTTAAATCCATAATTCTAATTTTTGAACGGAATTCATTCGTCAAATTAAAAGCCAAGTCCAATTAAATAGGTTATTCGGTAATAATGGCAGACGAACTTATTCCGTTCTGACGAAATGTCTTTTTATCAAGGAATTACGAGGTTATGAACATGAAAAATTGACTTATCAACATTTTTTGTAACCTATCAGATAAACCTCCGTATTTAGAAACACAAACAGGAACAAAATGAAATTATTAGCAACAAGTATTTGTCTTTCAGTTTTCGCTTTTAGCCAAGCCGGGGAAATTGTAAAACAGATAACAAAAAAAGAATATGTTGAACAGTGGCGTTCGACCGCAGTTCAACAAATGATTCAAAATAAAATCCCTGCGAGTATTACCTTAGCGCAAGGAATTCTTGAATCGGGTAGCGGTAATTCAGATTTAGCTATCAATGGGAAAAATCATTTTGGAATTAAATGTGCTGATTGGACAGGTGAAAAAATGTTCATGGATGATGATCAAAAAGGCGAATGTTTTAGGGTTTATTCTAGCGTGGAAGAATCGTATGTTGATCACAGTGAATTTCTGAAAAACAAGTCGAGATACAAGAATTTATTTACACTTAAATCCGATGATTACAAAGCTTGGGCAAAAGGATTAAAAGAAGCTGGTTATGCTACAAATCCTAAATATCCAGATTTGTTAATTGAAATTATAGAGGATTTAAAGCTATATGATTTGGATGAAACAGGAAAACCGAACAATGAAAGAGTACCTGTTCTAGTCGCTGAAAACTCATCAGATCTAACTGTTACAAAACATACCGTTTTGATCCATGAAAATAAGGTGAAATACATTGTAGCAAGAAAAGGAGATACGTATTATAGAATTGCCAAGGAATTTGGATTAGGATTATGGCAGCTATATAAATACAATGATTTCGGTCCTAAAAAAGACGTTTTGATTGAAGGTGATATCGTTTATATTCAACCAAAAAGAAAAAAATCAAAAAAAGAAAGCATAAAATTATCTCATGCAATGAGTTTGAGAGAATTATCACAAGACCAAGCACTGAAACTTGGGTCATTACAAAAATTAAATGAAATTTCTTCCGCTGACCAATTAATGGCAAAGGGAGAAAAAGTTACCCTCCGTTAATGGATTTATCCGGCCTGAGCTAAACAGGTTATGTGAGGTTTTTAGTTTGTTGTTGTTTGTTTGAAAAGCCTTGGGAAACTGAGGCTTTTCTTGTATTCCTAAAGTGTGAATTGAACTTTTGAGATTCCAATAGTTTTAAGTGAAATTCCTTTTAATAAATCGATATTACATTTTAATCAAAGGATTTAGCATTTGAATTGAATGTTTAAAAGTTATTCTTAATTTAGTCTCAATAATTATTAACTATATGAAGCCATCTACAGAATTATTTAGCTTGATTAAGTCTTTGACAAAATCAGAAAAAAGATTTTTTAAATTGTCTTCTTCTTTGCAATCAGGTGATAAAAACTATTTAAAGATTTTTGATTTTATTGAAGGTCAATCTAAATATGACGAAGAAAATCTTAAAAATGAATTCAAAAAAGAGACTTTTGTAAAACACCTTCCTTCAGAGAAGAATCATCTTTATAAGTTAATCCTGAAAAGTCTTCGCTCTTTTTACAGTGAGCAATCTATTAGTAGTTTGTTGAAGCAGGAAATAAAAAACGTTGAAATACTTTACAATAAGGCACTTTATAAAGAGTGTGAGAAATTTGTTTCAAGAGCAAAGCAGATGGCTAAAGATCATGAGAAATTTTATTATTGGTTTGAGTTATTGTCTTGGGAGAAAAAATTATTAGAAGAAGCATACGAATCTGGTGAATTCACAGCTAATTTGGATGCGCTCGTTGCAGAAGAAGAAATGGTTATTGCCAAACTACGAAACTTGGCTGAATACCAAGTAATCTATTCAAAAATCAACTTGATCTTTAGAAGTGGTGGTTTTACTCGGACAGAAAGCGAAAGAAAGGCGGTAGAAGAAATTGCAGATTATCATTTAATTAAAGGAAAAAACACGGCACTTTCTACTAGAGCAGCGTCAATGTGTTACTATATCAAAGGATTATGTGCTGCAACAAATCGGAATTTCGAAGATAGCTATCAGTTTTTCAATCGGACAAGAGAGATTTTGGACAACAATCCAATGTTAAAAGTTGATTCTGGTCAACGTTATGTATTGACACTTTTCCATTTATTGCGTTGTTATATTGATAGTAAAGACTTTGAAAAAGCAAAAGCTCTTATAATAGATATTCGTGAACTTGAAGGAAAGAAAGGATTTAATTCCACGGATATTTTGGTGAGGATTTTCACGAATTCTTATAATCTTGAACTTGTTCTTTTGCATTCGATGGGTGAATTTAATAAGAGCGTTGAACTCATCCCAGAAATCGAAAGGCTACAAGAAGAATACGGCGATAAGGTGAGTAAAGAACAAGAAGTTCTTTTGCTTTATAATAAAGCGTATAGTTGTTTTGGAATTGGTGAATTTAAAAAAGCCTTGTCATACATCAACACTGTGTTAAATGATAATGAGCAAAATTTAAGACAAGATATTTATAGTTTTTCGCGTTTGTTTAACTTGGTATTACATTTCGAATTGGAAAATTATGATTTCCTCGAATATGTAATAAAGTCAACAAATCGCTATCTAAACAAGCAGGAACGTAGCTTTGAAGTGGAGAATGTTTGTATTAAACACATCCGTAAATTATCTAAAACCTTCCAATCAAACGAGAAAATTATCATTCTTGAAAAAATGAAGGATGAATTAGATGAATTATTGAAGGACCAAAATGAGCGGACGATTTTAGAATATTTCAATATTACTGCGTGGGTCACTAGTAAAATTTATAAAATTTCTTTTTCTGAAGCTATAAAAGCAGAAATAGAAGTTGATAAGTGAAGAGTTTGAATGACGAAACGCTTTATAATTCTCCCAAAAATGAAGTTTAATTGCTAAATTTGCACCTTAATACGTTCAGAAAACGCAATAATAATGGCACAAAAGTATACGACAAGAGAAGAGGATTATTCCAAATGGTACAATGAATTAGTCTACAGAGCAGATTTAGCAGAACATTCTGATGTTAGAGGGTGTATGGTTATCAAGCCTTATGGTTATGCTATTTGGGAAATGATGAAAGATGTTTTGGATAAAAAATTCAAAGAAACAGGTCACTCCAATGCGTA
This sequence comes from Flavobacteriales bacterium, assembly GCA_009885545.1. Taxonomy (GTDB): domain Bacteria; phylum Bacteroidota; class Bacteroidia; order Flavobacteriales_D; family Crocinitomicaceae; genus M0103. Next base: position 10,574 of record VFKM01000155.1, on the reverse strand, counting down.
TTTCCCGCTATTAATTCCGAAATCATATTTAAGTAAAGAAGCAAGTCACATAGAAGGATTTGCTAAAGAATGCGCTGTTGTGACGCATTACCGGTTGAAAAATGCAGAAGATGGGAGTGGAGTAATTGTTGATCCAACTGCAAAATTGGAAGAAGAATTAATTATTCGTCCTACGTCAGAAACAATCATTTGGAATTCATATAGAAATTGGATTCAGTCTTATCGTGATTTACCAATTCTTATAAACCAATGGGCAAATGTTGTACGTTGGGAAATGAGAACACGTTTATTTCTAAGAACGACTGAATTTTTATGGCAAGAAGGTCATACCGCTCATGCTACAAAACAGGAAGCTATAAGTGAAGCAGAATTAATGTTGGATGTTTATGCGGAATTTGCTGAAAAGTATATGGCAATGCCTGTAATTAAAGGTCGCAAGTCTGAATCTGAACGTTTTGCAGGCGCTGAAGATACCTTGTGTATTGAATCAATGATGCAAGACGGAAAAGCGCTTCAAGCTGGAACATCACACTTTTTAGGTCAAAATTTCGCTAAGGCATTTGATGTTAAGTACGCTGATAAAGAAGGTAAAACGGAATATGTTTGGGCAACTTCTTGGGGTGTTTCAACACGTTTGATGGGTGCTTTAATTATGACTCACTCAGATGATGAAGGTCTTGTTTTACCCCCAGCGTTGGCTCCAATTCAAGTTGTAGCTGTTCCAATCCATAAAACAGATGAAGAATTAGCAGCTATTGATCAAAAAATGGCTGAATTGGCTGTAAAGTTAAAAGCAAAAGGAATTTCATTCAAATATGACAATGATGATAATCGACGTCCAGGATGGAAATTTGCTGAGTATGAAGCGAAAGGTGTTCCAATTCGAATTGCAATGGGACCAAGAGATTTAGAAAGTGGAAACGTTGAGGTTGCAAGAAGAGATAATAAAACAAAAGAAGTGGTTGAATTCGCTTCTATTGAAAACTATATCGAAAAATTGTTAGCGGAAATTCAAATTAATCTTTTTGAAAAAGCGAAAGCATTTAGAACTGCTAATATGAGAAATGTTGATTCTTATGTTGATTTTAAAGCGCAAATAGATAAAGGTGGATTCTTTTTAGCTCATTGGGATGGTAGCATTGAGACTGAGTCGAAGATAAAAGAAGAAACTCAAGCAACAATTCGTTGTATTGCTATCGACCAACCGGAAGAAGCTGGATTTTGTATGGTTACAGGAAAACCGTCCAACAAAAGGGTAGTTTTCGCTAAAGCTTATTAAACATGAAAATTGAGGAAAACAGAAAAGTTATTTTAGATCTTTTAAAAAGTAAAGCGACACTAAAGCAAAATATTGCTGCAGATGCAACGGTAATCTTTAAGAATTTCAATGACGCTATAAACAAAGAGTTGGAAGGCTTGCAAAAGCATATTAAAGACCCTAGAATTCGATTATTTACGAAAGAAAAAGGGCAATTTGAAAAACATGTATTTGTTGGTAGTGATGTACTTGTTTTTCATGCTCACAATAATGTTTTTAGATTGCCAGATGATAATCCATTATGGGGAACGCAATATTTCAAAGAAGACGATGATAGAGGGTATTTTGGTGTTATTTATATATATAATTTTCTTGCTCAATCTTTTTTACAAAATAGATCACAAGATCATGGTTATTTGATCGGAAGGATTATGTTCAACAAAGATCGTCACTTCATGATTGAAGGCAAAGGTCAATTAGGAACATTATTCAGGGATGTTCAAAATATGAAGCTGAATGCAGAATCTATTAAGCTCGTTGTGCAAATGGCATTCGTTTTTGCGATAGAATTTGATCTATTAATCCCGCCTTATGAGTTTGTTTCTGAAATGACTGTTCAAGAAGCTCAAATGATAAGTAATAATTCACAAATGCAAACAGGTAAGCGTCTAGGTTTCAAAATGAAATCAGATGATAACGAAATAAATTAAAAAAAAACAGCTAGACGTTTGCTATTACAGAATTTCAGGCTATATTTGCACTCCCAAATTAATGGGAGAATTTAAATTAAGGCCCATTCGTCTAGTGGTTAGGACGCCAGGTTTTCATCCTGGTAACAGGAGTTCGATTCTCCTATGGGCTACTAGAGATTTTAAAACTTTAAAAACAAAAAAAAATGGCAAATCATAAGTCAGCAAAAAAGAGAATAAGAACGAACGAAGGAAGAAGACTTCGTAACAAGTATCAACACAAGACGACTCGTAACGCTATGCGTAAGTTTCGTTTGTTGACAGATAAGAAAGAAGCAGAAGGTTTATTTGCTAGTCTTGTTTCAATGTTGGATAAATTAGCTAAGAGAAATGTAATTCATTCTAATAAAGCTGCTAACTTGAAATCAGGTTTGCAAATTAATTTGAATAACATGTAATATATTCGTTCTCGGATAATATTTAGGGGCTTTTGCCCCTTTTTTTATACCTTTAACTTTTAACAATTGACGAATGCGTTTTTGGTTGCTGTGTGCTTTTTTTCTTTTTTGTGTTATCGCTAACGCACAAAATTCGCATCCATTTTTTCGATTGGATTCAATTAAATTAACTGATAGGATCGGAGGGAAGCTTGATTCTATTGACTTTATTGCTTCATCATCATCAACTGTTCCTGGCGGGCAATTTTTAATTCCTACAACTGATTTACTCTATAATTCCAAAGGAGGACAACAATTTTATTCGTTCAATGAATGGCAAACGATGCGTTTTGCAGGATTGCCACACATTGGTTTTGCATATTCATTTGGAAATCAAGGAAGTCAATTCGTTCAAGCGGAGTATCAGCAAGTGATTAATAAATCCATCTTATTGAATATTGATTATACGAAACGTGTTTCAAATGGATTTTTAAGAAATAGCAATTATAACCACAATGATTTACAAGTACAATTGCAAAGAATTGGACGAGTATACACAATTGAATTTAAAGGCTCATATGAATCTTCAAAAGTTGCGCAAAATGGAGGCTTAGAGATTGATACTATTGCAAATGATTTCCCTTTGATTTTTTTACCCATAAACAAGGAAGGTGCCGAAACCACTACAAAACGAATTCGTGTATTTGAAAGTAATTATTTCGATTTCAACAAGGATTCAATAAAGGCATTTGGATTATTCTTACAACATGAATTGAAAATTAAACACTTTCTTTATCAAGAGGATGATACCGTTTATGGATTGTATAATTCAATTAATTTCGATAGTTTACATACCTACGATCAACATCAATGGTCACAAATTTCAAATGGAGCAGGGTTATTCCTGAAAAACGCATACAATTTTCTGAAAGTTGGTGGTGATGCAAAATTTTGGAATTTTCAAAATTTAGGACGTTATTTCGATACAACAGAAATCTCTGTTTTTGCAGATTATAATTATTCAAAACGCAGAATTTCAATTAACAATTACTTTGAATTCAATCTAATTGGAGCTAAAAATGAATATTCGAATAGCCTAGGGTTAAAGTATAAATTGAACAAAATCGAAATCGCAATAAACGCACAACACGAAAATAAATTACCTGATTATTACCAGCGATATGCGATAGGTAATAATTACAATACCTTGCTGTTAAATCCTCAAAAACAACAGCGAACAAAAGCTGTTTTAGCAGTAAACGGAAGTCTTGGGCCGATAGATTTTGTTGCTAGTTATACGCATTCAAATTGGACAAACAATTACTTTTTTATTGGAGAAACATGGAGAAATGATTCGATAAAGTCATTTGGATTCAATCAGTTTTCGTTAAGAGCGTCATATAAATTCAGAATATTGAATTTTCAACCGAATTATATCTTTACCATAGGTGAAAAAGATTTTCAACTGATTCCAATGCATCAATTGCAGACAAGAATTTTCATTAAAGGTGGAATATTTAAGGCAAAAAAGTTAATAGCATACACTGGAGTTGATTTTTCACTTGTATCATCTTACCAGAGGGTAGGCTTTAGCTCGAACACAAGCGTTTTTCAACTGGACAATTTAACCACCAATGATTCCGGATATTCTAATTTGCACTTTTTTGCTGGATTCCAAATTGATGAATTTAAATTTTATGTAAGATTTGAAAACATCGGCTATTTTTGGAACGATCATAATATCGAATTAATGAAAAGCTATCCAATATCATCGACTCAATTGCGAATTGGTATCACATGGGACTTTTTCAATTAAACCTAAAGTGGGTTATTCGCTTTTTCCAAGAATATTTTTCTTGAACCCAACCGAAAAGTAATGTAATACGTCTACCAGAAAAAGAGGAGTATGATTTTTTTCGTCGGGTTGGTAATGATAATGATAATTGGAAATTGGGTTTTCGGCAGTGGTATCAATCCTTAAAATCGAATGATTTCAATTTTTTCATTTTTGCGCAAGAATAAGTTCAATATGGTTCTTGCATCTCGGTCTTCAGTTGAATTTTCAATATACCGTTTCCATTTATAGATTGGCTGATTTTGAAAACTGAAGTGAGCAAATCCAAATCCTACAAAACTTCCTCTTTCAATCAAAACTAGACTCTTTTCGCTTTTGTGTCGTCCTTTATCAACGATATAAAAACTGTCGCCATTAAAACTTAATTCATTCAAAAGGCTTTCAACTCTTGTGTTGTAATCTGCTGCTGTTTCTTCTTGAATACAAGCGCCATTGCACTTTTTTATTGAGTGATGAAAACAAGCTGCCTTTGTTGGATATAATTCACATAATTTCTGACATAAGTTATATTCCTCGACCATCTTTTCCAAATGTAAAACTCCCTCTTTTTTAGAAGAAAAACTTAAATATGGGATTTCAGTTCGTTTGGATGTTAAACCGAGGTGCAAGCGCAAATAACCATTATCATCTAAATAATCGAACAATCCATATGGAAAACGACTCTTTTTTAATTGATGATTATAAACAGGTGTGTGGTGTTTAATTAATTGTGATTCTTTTAGCAATGCAATTAATTCAGAACCAGTTAAATCGTATTCAATGCGCATAATTTCACCACGCATTTGAATTCCTTTTTTTGTCTTTGTATTGCGTAAATGCTGGTCGACGCGGTTTTTTATTTGCTTACTCTTCCCAATATAAATCAATTGATTGAATTCATTGTAAAACTGATAAACACCCGTTTTACTTGGAATTTCATCTAGTACTTCTAAATCCAAATTGGGATGTAAAATCTTAGGATTGACTTCTTGCTGAACGAACGTTTGCAAATTAGTAGGATCCTTTTCTATCAGCATTGTGAATAAGTGAGCTGTTGCTAATGCATCTCCACCAGCGCGGTGACGTCCAATAATTTCAATTCCAAGACTACGAGATAATTTACCGAGGCTATATGAATCTAAACCTGGAAGAACATAACGAGATGCTCGCACGGTACATAGATGTGGACGACGAAAGTCAAAACCCAATGATTTAAATTCGTGGCGAAGTATGCCGTAATCAAACCCAACGTTGTGTGCTACAAAAATGCACCCTTCAGTGAACTCAATAATTTGTTTAGCGATTTCATAGAATTTGGGTTGATTTTCAACCATTCTATCACTGATTCCCGTTAAACGAACAATGAACTCAGGAATTTTCATCTCAGGATCTACCAAACTTGAAAATTCATCTATGATAGAAATGCCGTTGTGCTTGTATATAGCAATCTCTGTTATTTTAGATGCTTTAGGACTTCCACCAGTTGTTTCTATGTCGACTATAACGTAATTCATTCGTTGGTGTAAATTTACGAACTATTCAAACTTAAAAGTTGTTCTTTGTTTTTCTTTTACGAATTAGTTGTTTTGGACAAAAAAAATGCCGGAGTATACCCCGGCATTCTAATTGATAAAATTTATTTTTAGTTAATCATTACCTTTTTAGTCATTGTTCCATTGCTAGAAGAAAACTGTAAAAAGTAAATTCCTTGAGCGAAGTTGTTTACATTAATAGTTTCTGTTCCGTTTGAAATAGCACGCGAAGCAATAACGATTTTACCATCTTCAGTAACCATATTCCAAACAATTTCAGAACCATCAACTGATTCAACAATAATGAATAATTGATCATTAACAGGATTCGGAGCAATTGTAATATTTGTTCCATCTAATTCTGTTAAACCTGCACAATCATTTACCATGATAGATTGCATTGCATCAGATGAACATGTATTTGCATCTTGGAAAGTGTAAGTGATTGTTTGAGAACCTGCACCTGCAACCATTGGGTCAAATTGACCAGCAGCGATTCCTGTTCCTGAATAAGTCCCACCTGCTGGAAGACCACCGCTTAAAGAAAAAGCAGCATCTTGCATACAAATTGCTGTAAATGCATCCAAAGTAACTGTTGGAGCCATATTTACCGTAATAACAGTTGATGCTGATCCAAAACAAGTATTTACATCAGTAAAGTTATACGTTACAGTGTTTGAAGCTGCTCCTAAAGCTGGATCAAAAACATCACCAGTTACACCTGTTCCTGAGAATGTTCCACCCGTTGGTGAAGCAACTAAAGTAACTGGTGATTCATTATCACAAAGTGAACTAACTGCTGTAATTGTAACAGTTGGGTTTGCGTTAAAAAGAACTGTTGCAGCACCCATTCCAGTAGAAGCACAGTTTACATTGCTTACAGCAGTAACAGTATATGTTCCAGATGTAGAAGCGTTAATTGTCAAAGGTGATGTAAGTTGATTCATAACAGTTTGTGTGCTCGTTCCGTTTGAATAAACAATATTCCAAGGACCAGTTCCTGATAAGGCAACTGTAACTGGTATTGTTGTAGAACCATCTCCACATATTGTTCCACCACCAGTAACTGTGGCAGTTGGGCTTGAATTAATAGTTACATTAAAAGTAGCTGATGCTGCTGGGCAAGAACCTGCTGCTACAATTGTATTTGTGATTGTGTATGGTCCAGCAGCACTTGAAGCAAGATTTATAAGACCAGTATTCGCATTTGCAAATATTAAACCTGATGTTGAACTGAATACTCCTGCACTTGCTCCAGGAAGGAATATAGCAGTTGGATTTGATTCATTAGCACAGTATGCTGATTGAGAATAACTAAATGTTGCATTAGGGATCGTTGTAATTGTAATATTCTGAGTAGCAACATTAGGACAAGAACCAGAAGTGGTATGAGTAACAGCATACGTTGCAGCCATACTTCCTGAAACATTAATTTCTCCTGTAGTAGCATTAACGAACACTAATCCTGCTGGTGTTGCAGTAAATGTACCTATAGTTGCGGCAGCTGGTGTTTCATTACCTCCTGATGTACAGAATGTGTTTGAAGAATAATTGAAACTAGCATTATCAGATGTTGTAACATTTATTGTTACTTGAGCTGTATTTGTACATCCTGCTGAACTTGTACCTGTTACAATATAAGTAGTTGTTGCCATTGGACTTACAACTGGAGAGATTACCGCACCTATACCATTATTCCAAGAATAATTAATTGCATCTCCGCCTTGAGATAAGGTAGTAGAAGTTCCAGAACATATTGCAGTACTTGAAGCATTCGCAGTTACTGTAGGCAATGCATTTACAGTAACTTGATCTGTAGCAATATCTACACAAGAATTCCATAAACCACCAAGTACATATCTTGTAGCGTCATAAACACCCGCAGCTGGGTATGTATAATTTGCACTAGAGCTCCAAATTAATGGAGATAAATTGTCCATATCCCAAACAAATGTTGAATCAGAAGGAGCTTCGCCAAAGTATGATTCAAAAACATTATAATTGTACATTCTATTTGATATTACACTAGCAGGTGTAGCAGTACCAGTAAATACTATTGGATTTCCAAGACAAACTGGGTCTGGTGTAGCTAATGCTGTTGAGTTAATTGTATAAGAAACGATTGGTGCAACAATTGGTTCAAAGTTATAGTTTCCTAATTCAGTTAAAGCAGGAATTGTAATGTAACTGCCGCTTGAACTAGCATAAAAACTTGATTTGTAACGAGCTAATAATTCATCGTATGATTGTCCTGGCGTTGGTGAATTAATAAAAATATCTACAATACCATTCGTACTTATCGGTTCGATTACAACCGCATAATTTGCACTAACATTAACAGGCATAGCAAAATTTACATAGTAATAATCAGCTGTCGCACTAGATATTGTAACTGTTCCAGTTGCCAATTGAGTGGTTGGTACATAAGATGCATTAACTGAATAAATTGAGGCTCTTACAGTTACAGAGGGTGTTCCATTTACATCGTCATTAGCACCGAAAAATTCAATTCCGCTAACACCAATAGTTGATCCACTTAAAAGATACGTTTGAGTGATAGCTTCAGCATCTGATGCCCATATTCCAAATGTGAAAAAATCAGGAACAGGATTTAAAACTTGTTCTTTTAATTGTGTATAACGTATCGTATCAATACACTGCAACATTTTTGGTTGAGAAGTTGAGAAGTCATCTTGAACTTTGTTGTCGAGAACACTTTTTGGGGCATGTGAAATGGCAGATGGCCGAGCAAAATGTTGACTATTAGCTGCAAAAGAACTTGCAATTAAAGAAAATAATAAAATAATCTTTTTCATAAAGGTTTAAGTTAATTTATATAAGTTTTAATTTATTCTATTCAATTGTCTTGAATTACACCTAATTTGAAAGATTTCTTTTTCAAAACAGCTTTAAACGTTTTACTATTTTGAATCAATTTAGACGCAGTTTCACTAATCGAAATGAGTTTGGGTAAATTTACTTATAAATTAAATTTAAAGCTAAATTTTAACATTTGAAATACACAAAGTGAATTAATCAAAAAAGGCAGTTGTTTGAATACCCAAACAACTGCCTTCCTTCTAATTTTTTGACATAACCCTAATTATTGGTAATGCCACTTTTTTTAGTCATAATGGTTGTATTCTCCATCGTTCTTTAAAATGCCGTGTTCTTCATAATATTCATCAATAATTTCTTCATTGAAATGATCAGAACCAAGTCGAATAATCTGTTTGTTTATCATTACGGATTTTCCTTCAGGAATTTCAATGATGATATAAACTTCTTGATCTCTCAATTTATCTATTTTAGGAAAAGAATAACTTGAGTTGACATTGAGAAATGTGCTATCTAATGAAACAGAATGTTTGATGTTTTTTGCTTTTGCAACAGCAGATCGATGCGTGTGTGCATGGGCGCTGAAGTTTTGTTTAATATGAAACAAACTATCTTCTGATAAACGGTATTCAAAATGAATTCCACTTTCTTCAATGTTTTCACCTTTGATGGTGATAAAATTAAAATCATCGTCAGTTTTAACTTCAAAACTTCCCGTTTTTCTGTTATTTGAATGATGCGATTGAATCACCAATTGTTCACACTGTACACTTCCAACTAAGCGTTCGATTTCACCTTCATTAGTCATTTCACGACCTGTTTTAAGTCCGATGAAAACGCAAATCATTGTTCCAATAAATCCAGAAATAAACAACAAGCCTAAAGCACGTTTCGACCATTTGTTACGAATATTGAAAACGAGTTTAATTCCCAATAATAGTATAAAGAATATAGCAGAGAAACCAGCTACAAAACCACCAATCCAAGCCAAGGTATTGTCGCTTTCATTGGATAAAACCAAGTTGCTAAAATCTGATAAAGAGAGAAAACCATTTTCACTTTGAACTGGGATAAATTGTAAACCAGCTGCGCCAAAAATCAGAATCATTACCAACCAAAATAGGCCAAAAAGAATTAATCCTGTTCCAAAAAGTACAGAAATTAACCGTCCGATTGAACTCACGCGTCTATGAATCGTATCATCATTTCTCAAGCGATTTGAAATTTTGTTCGTTTCTTTAGTCAAACGATTACCAGCATTTTCAACCTCTTCACGAACGCTGCCAACTGTAATAGCTTTTCCACGCATGCGCAGTTTGTCAATCGTAGAATTGGCCTTAGGAACAATTATCCAAAGTATAATATACAATGGAAAACCAAATCCACCAAATAAGAACATCACAATAAAGATGGCACGAATGATTACCACATCAATCTTAAAATAGTTGGCTATTCCAGCACAAACTCCAGCGATTGTAGCATTATCGACATCACGGAACAAATGTCTGTCTTTGTTTTTAGAACCGTCAAACGTTTCTTTCGTGTAAGTTGATTTTGATGCTTCTTCTTCATCGATGTATTGAGAAGGATCACCTAAGGTTTCCAAAATTGATTGAATATCTTCGATAGCGATGACTTGTTTTTTATCATTGAGCATGGCACTGCACAATTCTGCGATGCGCAATTCGATATCTTCAACGATTTCTTTGTTTCCTTTTTCGTTGCGCAAACCATGATTCAAACGATCCATGTAATCTTGCAACAATTCATAGGCATCTTCTTCGAACAGGAAATTCATTCCTTTGATGTGGATGGAAGTTGTCTTTTTCATTTTATTTGTTTTGGGTTAATTTATTTACCGCTTCGCTCAATTCGCTCCACGTGTTTTGTAATTCTTCTAAAAATGCTTTTCCCATTTTGGTGAGCACATAATATTTTCTTGGCGGACCAGAAGGTGATTCTTCCCATCGATAAGCTAAAAGCTCG
>VFKM01000101.1 GCA_009885545.1 Flavobacteriales bacterium | reverse complement strand
TTGGTATTCAACATCAGAAATTTTCATTTCCAAATTTAAATTAACCGCCAATGTTCGAGAAACGTACATTACTTCTTTTTCAAGCGATCTTGCATTTATCCATTTATCAATATCCTCTTGAGTTGCTATTCTCAAAATCTTTTTTGCCTCCATCGGTTTAAAACCGGAAGCTTTCTTTTTCACTTGAATTCTGGCAAGCTCTCCAACAACAGATACGACGCCAACGTCATATCCAGGGCTAGCTTCTACTGCGACAACATCGCCAACTTGAAGACTGAACCCTTTTGCGTTTCTAAAGAAACTTTTTCGACTATTTTTAAATCGAACTTCAACTATATCGTAAGCGGTTTGACCGTTTGGTAAAGCAATATTTGCCAACCAATCATACACCTCAAGCTTATTGCATCCTCCAGAACTACAAGTGCCATTATTTTTACATCCGCGCGGAGTACCTCCTTCACTACTGCAATTTGAACAGCCCATAATTCATTTTTTGTTTTTGTAAAAATAAGAAAAAATTCACAGTATCGATTGCCTGATTATTATCCTCTATTAACTATGCAACGTGAATAAAACGCATCACTTTAAAACATAAATCAGTAAATAAAAGTTTTGTGTTGGCATTTCTTTCAATATGGTAATGCGCATCGCTAAACGTTTTCATAAAATCACTTAAATTGTTTCCAGACACGAATTTTGCAAATTTAGCTAGAAAGGCTTCTTCTTCATCTGATACTTTTGTTAGCTGGTGATCTGTGTAATTTCGTAAAATGCTTTGTCGAAACATGTGTAAAGAGTAATTTAAAAATATTTTCTGTCTTTCCTTGGTAATTCCAGCAATATCATCCGACCAGTCAAGCATTTGAATAACATCCTTTTTAAAACAAACCCTCATTAATTGGATGAACATTTCTCTGTTTTCATCTAATTCTATATGGGTGCCCATTAATTCTTGTGCTTTCAATAAATCACCCTCCGCTCGGGCAACAATACTTTCAATATTCGACAAAGAAACGGTTTGGTCTTTTCTCAAATATGAAGTTAAATCGTCAGAATTTATTCTTGGAATTTTAAGTATTTGTGTTCTTGACACAATCGTTTGTAGCAACGTATCTTGATTTTCACTTAAAAGAATAAACAATGTTTTTGGAGGCGGTTCTTCTATAATTTTTAATAATTTATTCGAACATACAGTATTCATTTCCTCTGCCATCCAAATAAGCATCACCTTATAACCGCCCTCATAAGATTTGAGAGTCAGTTTTTTGATTATTTCTTGACTTTCGTCTGTTCCAATAGTTGGTTTTCTTTCTTTTTCATCAATTCTTCTTAACCAGTCATTTTGACTAAAATAAGGACTTTCTTTTATTTGATCGCGCCAATGAACAAGAGCAAAATCGGACTTTTTATAGCTGGATAAAACTACAGGAAATGAAAAATGAAGGTCTGGATGTTGCAGTTCTGTTACCTTTCGACAAGAAGGACATAATCCACAACTATCTGTTGCGTTTTTATTTTCACAAAAAAGATATTGTATAAACGCCAGAGCTAAAGGAAGTCCACCATAACCAGGATTTCCAAGAAACAGTTGGGCATGACTTATTTTTTCCTTTTCAACTTCTTGAATTAAGTGTCTTTTCAATTCATGTTGGCCAACGATATCTTTAAATTGCATAACTCAAAATTAACTGATTTTTTGGAATTGTTTTTGTAAAGTGCAGAACCAAAATACAATTATTGTATATTTATAAGCAAATAATGAAATCATGAAAAAAAGTTTTATAATCGCCGGTGTTCTATTTTGCACTACTGTCACTTTTGCAAACAATGATGTGACTAACATTTCAATTACTGAAACAAAAAAAGAAGCAATTACTGTTACCATATCTGTTAATAGTAATGGAAAACCAGTTAAAGGGGCGCTTGTTAGAATAACGTCTGCTGGAATGCCAATTGGCTCCGCAACTTCCGACGAGTCCGGTAAAGCTATGATTGCAATCCCAACATATGGCAATCAATTATCGCAAATACAAGTAATGCACTCCTTATATAAGGATCAAAAAATGAGTGACATTGTGTTGGTTAATGGAAAAACTTACGATTTCATTCTTAAAAGTAAAACTGAATCAGTAGAAGAAATAACTGTCGCATCAGACGAAAAAGTGAATAAAATAGAAGATAAAACTGCAAAGTCAGAAGACAAGGTGGTTGAACATGAAAAAGATGCAGAGAAATTTTCAGCAGAAAAGGAAGAGTCTATAAAAACACAAGAACAGCTTAGAAAAGAAAAAGAGGAGGCGGTGCGAAGTGCTGAAGAAAAAAATAAAATAGCTGAGGCGAAAAAAGCAGAAGCAGAAAAAAAACAATCTGAAGCTGATCAAAAATTAGAAGAGGCGAAAAAATCCAAAGAACAAGACGGTTCACAAATATCTGCTGATGCGAAACAAAGAGAAGATGAAGCGAAACAAAGGCAAGCAGAAGCAGAAGAGCGTCAAAAACTATTGGAAAACGCAAAACTAGAAAACGCAAAAGACGCTGATAATAAAGCTAAAAAGGAAGCTGAAGAAACACAAAAAGGTCAATCAAAAGAGATTTCTGAAGCGGAAAAGAAAGCTAAAGAAGCTGAAGAAAAGGCTAAATCTGAAAAGAAAGCTGCTGAAAACAAAGAAAATGCCGCAAAAGAAAAGGCAGACAATGAAAAGAAAGATTTAAAAGAAGAGGAGAAAAAAGAAGAAAAAGAGGAGGAGGCAAAAAAAGAAGCTCAAAAGGAAGAAAAAGAAGCTGAAAAAGATGCTAAAGAGGCAGAAAAAGATATTAAAGAAGCTGAAAAGGATGCTAAAGAAGCTGAAAAAGAAAAAGAAGCTGCTGCTGAATTGAAAGAAAAATTAAAAAAATATGATGACGAGCAAAAAGATATAGATGACACAAGAAAAGAATATAAAAAAGCTCAAAAAAAGCTTGATGATAAAATCAAGAAAGGAAAGAAGCTTGATAAATTAAAAGAAGACCAAAAAAAGCTTGACGATAAAGAAAAAAAGCTTGATGAAAAACAAGAAAAATTAGACGATAAGCGTAAAAAAGCGATTAAAAAAGCAAACTAATTTTATCCAAGAATATTAGAGGCGACCAGAGAAGTTTGGTCGCTTTTTTTGTTTTTTATACCCAAAAACTGGGGTGTATAAAAAACACCATTAGAATTAAGTGTACTTTTGAAAAAACAATTTTATGAAAAGCATTTTCAAATTATTAGGTCTTGGATGTGTCGCGTTCAACTTAATTTCTTGCACTGTTGTAACAGCTACTAAGGTTCCTGGCAGAAAAAATGATGCTTTCCCAAAAGAAATTATTGGAAATTATGAAGTTGTGTTTCCCAAAGATTTGGCTCCAATTATGGAAGGTGAGGAAGGAAATAAGATGTATATCATTTTCAAAACTGGTGGTATAATAATTAAAGATAAAGAGGGTGAAACGGAAACCATACTTGGTGACTCTCTCTACTACTCAATGATTGGAACAAGCTATTACCTTTCATTTGGGGGTGAGCCTGAGCTAAGTATTTTTAAATTCGTTAAAAAAGGGAAAACTATTTTACTTTATCCAATGTATGCCAAAGAAGATGTTACAGAGACAGAACTGTCACAATTTTTTACTGATGTTGTTTCAACTTCTGAGCCATCCAACGACTCTGCAGGAATGTCAACCTCAAGTTACTCTGTCACAATTGACGAGTCTAAACTAGAGGCTTATTTCAAAAGCGACATCCCTTTAAAGGAACCATATAAACTTGTTAGAATGAAGAAAAAATAACAACCTCTTTTCATCTATGTTTTCTAAATACAAATTTCACATTCTTTTACACCTCATTATTTTTATGTGGGGGTTTACTGGAATTCTAGGGGTTTTAATAGACCTTGATGCGTTTTACATTGTTTGGCATCGAGTTTTAATTGCATTCATTGCATTAGCAATTGGTTTGATTTTTATGAAAAAATCTGTTAAAATCAAATCGTCTAAAGAATTAATTAAAATTTTTGGAGTAGGTATTCTGGTTGCATTGCATTGGATGACTTTCTATAAGTCTATTAGCTTATCAACAGCTTCATTAGGTATTCTTTGTTTATCTACCACGACTATTCATGTCACATGGTTAGAGCCCTTGGTTATGAAACGTAAATTTTCATTGTTAGAGTTCTTTTTCGGGTTAATTGTAATTTATGGTATCTATTTCGTTTCAAGTGACTTTAATTCATCTGATTATGAAGCTTTGGTATACGGATTGTTTTCAGCTTTATTTGCCGCTCTGTTTTCTGTGTTCAATGCAAAATTGTCTGAAGATACACCTTCGCATCAAATCACTTTTTATGAAATGTTCATTTCCATAATTTTCTTGACGGTTGTTTTAATTATACAAGGAGATTTTAATGCACAGCTTTTTGAAATGAGATGGAGTGATTTCTTTTGGTTGATTTTCCTTGGGGTTCTTTGCACGTCATTTGCTTTTTTAGCAACAATTGAAGTTGTAAAAAGGCTCGGCGCTTTTACTGTTTCATTAAGTATCAATTTAGAACCCGTTTACACAATAATATTAGCAATTATTATCCTCAACGAAAACAAAGTTTTAGGAACTCAATTTTATATTGGATCAACAATAATTGTATTGGTAGTAATTGCTAATGCTTTAGTAAAGTTTTTAATAAAAGCTCGTGCTAAAAAGCTTAATTGAGGCCTGATTTAGTCAAATAAGCCATCCATGTAGCGCTTTGGTGCTCATTCATTACGCGAGGAACTTTATTTTGAGCTCCAGCCTTTCCAATAGATTCCATATACGTGTAAAATGTTCTAACGGGTAATACTTTAATCGTTGGTTGTTTTAAATTAAATTTTCTTGCAGAAGCATAATCATCATTTAAACGACATAGCTCTTTATCAATTAAGTTCATAATTAAGCTCGGTTTTATTGAATTGTCTGTACCGATAAACCACGCATGCCTTTCATTTACATTTTCAGCAAACAAGCTAAATTCTGGAATTTCTATGTTTTCTTGTTTGCATACATTTTGAATCGCAGAATTTATATTGTCAAGAGATAAATGTTCGCCACAAAGGCTCAAAAATTGTTTTATTCTACCAGTAATTTTTATTTCTCTTTCTTCAACATCAACAAAACGAACTAAATCTCCAATCATATATCGCCACAATCCTGCATTTGTAGATATGACAATTGCATAATCCACCCCTTCCTCAACTTGACTTAAATTAAATGCATCATATTTGTTTTTTACATTTCCGTGTTCATCAAAAAAGTCACTGTTAAAAGGAATAAATTCGTAAAATATTCCTGAATTTAAAAGAAGCTGCATTCCCTTTTGTTCTGGGGATGTTTGATATGCAAAATATCCTTCGCTTGCTAAATACGTGTCTAATAAATGAACCTTACTTCCAGATATTTTTTCTAATCGTTGAATATATGGCTCCATAAAAACACCACCGTGCACATAGACTTGAAAATTAGGCCATATATCATGTATAGCATTAAGATTGTATTGTTCAATTATTCGCTCCATTAACATAATACACCAACTAGGAACACCTGCAATCATTCCAACGTTCCAACTCGGCGCTTTCTTAATAATTAGGTCCATTTTTTTGTTCCAATCGCGAATTCCAGTAATTCTGTTTCCTGGCTTCGTAAAAGGGTTAACAATAAATGATGTGTGTTTTTTTAATATTCCACTTAGATCTCCTTCAATATGCGTTTTTTTCTTGGTTAATTTAGTACAGCCACCAACTATTAATAAACTTGCATTAAAGAAGGTATCAGGAAGGTCTAATTCGTGTAAAGTAGAAATCTGTTTTAAGCTCGTTTTTTGAAAAGAGCGAATCATTTCTTCAGTAACAGGAATTCTTTTACTAGGAGAACCCGTTGTGCCTGAGGAGAGGGCGTAATGTTTGATTTTACCTGGCCACGTATGATCCTTTGCTCCAGCAATCGAATCTTTTAACCAAATACTATAAAAATCTTCGTAATCTGTAATAGGAACATGCTTTTGGTATTCTTCCACAATATCCATTGCGTTTAAACTTTGATGAAATTCGTGTTGAAGTCCAAAAGCGGTGTTTTGTGCTTTATCGATAAGGCTTACTAAAGTTTTTAATTGATTAACATACTCTTTTCCTTTGTTGAAGTTTCTTTTATAAGAAATTTCAGTCGTCTTCTTGAGTAATTTTCCAATTATAGGCATTGTTAAAATATTTAATGCAAAAGTAAATTAAATCTGTAAAGGGCAATAATTATAAATTTAGTGTAACATTTCGGTTTAACACTTTTATATACTTCATTAATAACTAGAAAAATTGATTAATTCGGTAATTTCGAAATAATGATAAAAAAGAAATGTTATTTTAAATTGAGAAAAAATCTTTATTATTACATTTGCAATCGGAAAGAAACCAGAAACTGAACTCTATGAACAAAAAAAACTTTATTGTACCTCATGATTTTACACCTGTCGCAGATGTAGCATTGAGTCACGCTATAGCCACAGCTAAGCCTTTAAATGCAACCGTGTATGTATTACATGTTGTTCCAAAAGAAAAAGACATTAAAGACGCTGAAGGAAAATTAAGTGAAGTTTTAAAATCACACGCAACGGAAGGTGTTGACCTTGTTCCTTACGTTCGTTTAGGAAGTTTCTTTGATGAAATTGGTGATTTTGCAGCAGAGCATCATGCAGAATTAATTTTCATGGGTACTCATGGTGCTCATGGATGGCAACATATCACGGGAAGTAATGCTTTAAAGGTTATAACTAACTCTAGCGTTCCTTTCATTGTTGTTCAAGAAAAAGGTATTAAGGCTACTGGTTATGATGATATTGTTGTGCCAATGGATTTACATAAAGAAACAAAACAAAAATTAGCGATTGTAGCGAATCTTGCAACTTATTTTAAGTCACGCGTTCACGTTATAACGCCTGATGAATCAGATGAATTCTTGCGCCGTCAAATGCAGGCGAATATTCAATTTGCAAATAAATTTTTTAGTGAGCGTGGGATTGAGATTACTACGACATTAGCTCCAAGCAGTGGTTTTGATAAAGAAGTTGTAAAACATGCTGTTAATATTGATGCTGATCTTATTGCAATCATGAATTTAAATAGAAGCAATTTTCTTGGTTCTATAACAGCAAACTATGAGCAATATATTATCACAAACGACGCTAAAATTCCAGCATTAGTTGTGAATCCTGTTGATCTTGCTCCTTATGGACAAAGTGTTTTGTTTAGTTAAGAAAATAATAATCTAATTAAAAACCCCTTAGAACTTTATTCTAAGGGGTTTTTTTTTAAATTTCTCCTTATGCATAAGAGCATTTAATACGTGGGTTTTGGCGCTTTTCTTAGTCTATATAGTCATTCTTTTCAAGCCTTGCTTTTACTTCTTCCAGATTCTTTGCCTTTTTGTCTGCCCTTGTTTTTAGGGCTGT
>VFKM01000079.1 GCA_009885545.1 Flavobacteriales bacterium | reverse complement strand
GAACATTTTTGTAATTTAAAAGTGGTTCACCCATTCCCATATAAACGATATTGGATAGGGGAGTATTGTAACGATTTTCAGCTTGTTCTTTCAAATAAACAACTTGATCAACTATTTCTCCAGCAGTTAAATTTCGCATGAGCTTTAGTCTTCCCGTTGCACAAAATGTACACGACAAACTACAACCAACTTGAGAAGAAATACATGCTGTTGTTCGGGAAGATGTTGGAATTAATACTCCTTCCACAACCTTTCCTTCACCGATAGAAAAAGCACATTTTATGGTTTTGTCAGAGCTTATTTGTTGGTCATCAAGTGTGATGTGATCGATAAAAAAATGTTCATCTAATTTAAGACGAAGATCCTTACTCAGGTTAGACATTTCCTCAAATGTAGCAGCGTTTTTTTGCCACAACCATTCATAAACCTGTTTTGAACGAAACGTTTTTTCGTCCAATTTCTCTAAAGCTTTTTTAAGGTCTTCAAAGGATAGATTTCTGATATTTTCTTTGCTGTCTGCCATTTAAGGGTACAAAGGTAGGGAATTGAATTGTGAATTGAGTAAAAGATTATAGTTGAGAACTGATAGTTTAAAAAACAGAATGTCAATAGAGACGTTTTAATTTATACTTTGGTCAAAAATAATTCAAGTTCGAAATGAAGAATTGCGTTAAATGTCAAAAAGAAATAGGAACACAAGATAACTATTGTCAGCATTGTGGGTCAAATCAATTGAGAGATGAATTAATGGATCGATTGGAAAAAGTTGAAAGCAGTATAAACAGCACCGTTAAAAAAGAAAACACAGGATTACTTGTCACACTTAGTGTATTAAGTATCATTGGTTCTGTCTTTGGAATAGGTAGAGGGTTATTGTACGAAGCTGTTTCTTCTTTGGACGCTGATTCTGAATATATAAGAGGCTATATATATGTTTATGCAAATTTGGGATCATTGATAGGAATAATAATGGTACTATCTAAAAAAATATGGGGCTTGTATATCTATTCCATTTCGCAAGTGGTTTATATTGTTACAGTAATATGGGCAGCAATGAGCTATGAAGTTGAAAGTTCTTTTGCAGTGGCGTTATCTTCCTTTTTTCTTCTTCCTTCTGCTGTTTTTGTTTTTTTATTTTGGTCAAAGGATATTAAAAATAAATTGTCATAGTTACCTTTCAAACATTTATTTCACCATTTTCATCCGTCGTCAGAATTTCACTCATATGATCGAAAAATGGTCGGACGGATTGAAATATTTCGTTAACGATTTTCAAAAAGTCAGATGATGTTACTTCCTTTTCGGTGAAATTGTGACGCAAAATAAATTGTTTGTGTCTAATTAATTCAATTGCTTCATGTGCTTTATTGAAACCTCGTGGAGCTGTGAGTAATTTGTTTCCAGATAAGTCACCAAAATTTAATCGTATTTTTTTTGAATTCAAAATAGTGTTCCATTCTTCAAAATTAAATTCGATATCTTGCCTAATACGTTTTAAATCTTCAGCATTTGGGGTAAAGAATCCACATGCTAAATAGCTATTACCTGGTGAAATATTTAGATAATATCCGCCTCGCTTGAATTTTGTTGCACGTCGAAATCCAGCAGCAAATCTTGTTTTAAATGGAGATTTGTCTTTGCTAAATCGAACATCATTGTAAATTCGATATAAACATTTCTTAGCAGATTCATTTTCAATATGGTCGTGTTTTGACATTTCTAATAGAAGTCCACCAACAAAATCACACATGTTATTATATCCAGATAGATAACTCTCTTTATGATTGTTGAACCAATCACGGTCGTTATTTTTGGATAATTCTTGAAGAAATTTAAGAGTTGAAACTTGAATTATTTCTGAAGCCATAGAACTATTTTTCTAATGTTTTTATTGTCAAAGTTGAACACCAATAACTAATATATCGTCTATTTGTTCTGTTCCACTTTTCCAGTTTTCGATGAACGAATCTAAGTGTTTTTCTTGTTTTGACATAGATAATTCTTGTATTTCAACTAATATTTCTTTGAATTTTTTGGTGGTTAATTTTTTACCAGTTTCTCCATTAAAAGTATCTGCAAATCCATCTGTACAAAGGTAAAAAGTATCCCCTTCTTCTAGTGTTATTTTATGACTCTCAAATAGTTGATTTTCTTCGGTGAAGCCACCAATTGCATTTTTAGTTGCTTTGATTTCTGTAACTATTTGACTTCCTTTTTTAATGAACCAAAAAGGTCTGTTGGCGCCAACAAATGTTACATTTCTGCTTTTGGAATCAATAGAACAAAGAGCGAGATCCATACCATCTCTAGTTGACTCTTCGTTTTGTTCTGATTGTTTCAAAGATGTTTTAATACCGATATTCAATAATCGGAGAATTTCAGATAAATCAGTACTCTGATCAACAGCATCATTTAATTTTTCAGACGCAATCATACTCATAAAAGCACCAGGAACACCATGCCCAGTGCAATCTACAGCAGCAATGAAAATCGTATCGTGTTTTTGAACGAAGAAATAAAAATCCCCACTAACGATGTCTTTTGGTTTATATAACACAAAACTTTTTGGCAGTGAATTATAAATTTCTTGTTTATCAGGAAGAATTGCCTGTTGGATGCGCTGAGCATAATTGATACTATCTGTTATTTCTTTGTTTTTTTCTTCAATAAGACTTTTTTGAATTTCTAATTCATCATTCGTTTTAGCCAGTGCAAGCCGAGCAATGATTTCCTTTTTAGTTAGCACGTAACGCGATTGAATTAACACAACTGAAATAATTGCTACAGTAAGAACAAGGAACCCTCCATTAATTAAAATTTCTTGAGTCGTTAAAGCACTGTTGTAATGAAAAAACAAAACGTTCGCAATAAGCGAAACAACAACAACTCCAATTGTCCAAATTGGCTTCCAAAGCACTAGCATTCCTGCGCCAATGAGTAGGGCAAGATATGCGAAAGCGTGTTTTTGAAGGGTAGGTATATCCATTACACTCCACATATATGCGTTCTGTAGTGAAATTCCTAGAAATGGAAACAAGATCAATAATTCAGTACTTAGATTGATTTTATTTTTCAAAATAACAGCTAATAGAGTAAGTGCTGTTATCGTAATCCTAACAATAAAAAATATTTTCCAATAGGTTGGAATCGTAAAGTAATCCGCAACGAACCAAATGGGGTTTAATATAATAGCGACCCAACACACAATAATGTGGTGTTTTGAAGCAATGCGATTTAATTCAATTTGCCAGTCTACGAGAATTGTTATTTTATAATTTGAAGACATAATAATTTTCGCATTGTTGCTAAATTTCCGATGTTAATTTAATCAATTTACTAGAAATCTAACTATTATAATTACAATTAAATGTATAACCGAACAGTAAATTTTTCAAACAAAATAGTATATTTGTTTATAAATCTATTTTATACTTAACCTTATTTTAAGAAAAATATTTCTAGAAATAAGTCAAGCAGTTAATCTTAGTTTTTATTTGGTAATAATAAAAAATAGATACTTGAAATCACTCGTTAATATACTAATATTTATACAGTTGTTATTTCTTACTGTTGGATTTTTTGGGTTTTTCACATCTTTCGAATCCTTATTTGTAGAATTGTCAATTTATAATTTGTTGCTGACATTTGTTCTAGTGACTATTTCATTTTATGTTGAAATTGCCCAATATTTAAAAACTTTTGTTTTGGTGTTTTTGTTGGGATTTACTGTAGAACAAATCGGCGTTCATTCGGGTTTTATTTTTGGGAGCTACTCATATTCAAGTCACTTGGGACTTTCTTTTTACGGGGTACCTTTAATTATTGGAATAAATTGGACAGTTCTAAGCATTGGGGCCTGGCATATTTCAAAAAAAATACATACGAATAAGTGGGTTAATATTATTATTGCGAGTTTGTTAATGGTATTATTTGATATAGCGATGGAACCAACAGCCATTCATTTAAACTATTGGAAATGGTCTAATGGAACAATCCCACTGTACAATTATATTTCATGGTTTTTTGTAAGTATACCTGCTGTTTACATTTGTAGTAAATTTCAAAATGAAAATTCTGGTATAACCAAAACAGTTTTCTTGTCTCAAGCCCTTTTTTTTACTTTTTTAAGTGCAAAAATAGTTTGGTTCTAGTCTTTTCTTTTTTAAGAATTGTAGCTATTGAATGACTTTTCATAGTAACTTTATGTTTGGGATTCTATGTCGTACTAGAGTGTTAGGTTAAAAGCTAAAATAAAATTGTCAATAAAATGAGTTTATATCTTTGGTTAAATTGTTTTATTATAGGAACAGTGTTCCTATCGTTCGATAAAAAAGTAGCTTTTTATAAATATTTTAGATCCTTATTTTTATCAACTCTAATTGTTATTCTCATTTTTATTCCATGGGATATTTGGTTCGCGAGTAAAGGAATTTGGGGATTTAACGATGATTATTTAGTGGGAATCTTTTGGTTGAAATTACCTCTTGAAGAATGGTTATTTTTCCTTACAGTCCCTTATTCTTGCACATTTATTCATTTTGTTATTAAAGCATATTTTAAAAATCCAATAAGGCAAAAATTTTCTACAAGACTATGGTACTGTGTAGCTTTGATATTGTTTATCACTGCAATTATAAATTTTGAACAAGTTTATACATTCATTGTTTTTTTGACTTGCTCAATATTTGTAACAATCTTTAATTGGATAAATTCGGCATTTATGCGAGAATTTCTAATCACCTATATAGTATGTTTTATTCCATTCTTAATTGTCAATGGAATTCTAACAGGAGGATTTACCGAAAATCCAGTGGTTTGGTACAGTGAGCAACAGATCATTGGTTGGCGAATTGGTACAATTCCACTAGAGGATACCGTTTATAATATGTTACTTGTTGTATTGATTACTTTTTTCACTGAATTGTTTCAAAAAACACGTAGTTAATATTCTAATAGAACATTTACTTTGTTCAACGATACTTCTTTAAAACCTGAAAATTAAAACCTAATCCTGCAGATAACATTAGTTCATCTGACATTCCTGACTGATGAACTAAGTCGTTCATAGAAGAGTGTATGTAGCTGCAATTAGCAAAGAAATTAAAGAATTTATAAACATAAAATTTCATTCCAGCATTCAATGAAAGCGAAGGAACAACTTCAAAATTTCCACTTGTCGAACGATTTGATTGCATTACTGACATTCCAGGCATAATTCCAACGTGTAAATCAAGGTTTTTTATTGGAATTCCGTATTGAAGACCAAAAAATGCTCTTATGTTATTCTTGAGCATTTTATCATTGGAATTGCCGAGCATGTAACCTGCTTCCCCTCTAAAACTTAAGTGTTTGTCCATTCTTGCTTCCCAAAATCCTGTTACGTAATAATTCATTTCATTACGATTCAACATTTTAGCCGGAGATAATGTTGCCGTTGCTGTTATTAATCCTGGGTTAATATAATTTCTGTTTTCTTGAGCCATATTACTCCCCAAAATAAAAATGGCTATAATGATTAGATTATACTTCATAATAAATTTTTTAATGGATGATGATATAAATTGTATAATTACTTTTTATTCCTTCCGGAGGCCCATAAATCGGCTATTTTGTAATTTATTCCAACATTTAATAAGAGATGACCTTCTAATCCTGTTCCTTTAACAGTCTCAAATACTACATGCTCATTTTCATGAATATCAGCATGCAAATCTTTTCCTAGATGAAACATATATTGCGATGTAAAGGTAATGTCCATTCTTTCCGATAGATTAAAATGAACTCCAGCTCCAGCTTGTATCGCAGAGCTATTTTTAATGGCTGAATTACTTCGATTAGCACTTTCATAAAGTTCAGTTCTGTCGAAACAATGACCAGCAATGATGTATGGCTTAATTGGAGGAGAAACCTTGTCTGTAAAATAATACATTACACTCCAACCGATGTGATAATCGGTTCTATTGACAATTTGACCGATATTACCTCTCATATAATCTAAGAACCATTCCGTATTCAAACGATTTCCTAATTGAGCTCTAAATTGTCCTCCATATCCAAAACCGCTGACCCCAAAATCATCGTTATCGAATACACTTGCAGTAGATCTAATTCCTAAAGAGAAAATTCCACTTTGACTGTTTTTGATTTTTAACTCTTGAGAATGGAAAGAATTTGAGTATAAAACCAAAATGATGAGTACTTTTTTCATTTGAGTTTGATTTCTAGTTATAAACCAATAACGTAAAAAAAAACATCAAATTGTCATGAATGTGTAAAAACATTAAAATGGAAAGGAAATTGTTAAATTCTAAATCGCTCTAATGTCCTTCTCTTCAACCAAAACCTTCTGTCCGTCATGTAAGATCACTTCTCTTTTGGTTTTTGTCAACAAATGCAATTCTACCTTGGTTCCTTCTTTAAGCTCTAATTCCGCTTTTTCGCCAAGATCATTCATGTAAGTAGGAATCGATTTCTGTGTCACAATTGCAAACCGTTCAGAAGTTAAATAGGTGCTTGATGTATTTGTTGCGACTAAGAACCCGAGTAAAAAAACGGTTTCTCCAATAAGCAGCATAAAATGAAAACGCTTCCAAGAATTGTTTTTCATTTTGAATAAGAGAAAAATAGAAATTCCCATCAAGATGCTGATGACGATGGAAAGAATTGCCCAAGTTGTTGGTCCAACACTATAAATTAAGCGTTGTAAACCGTTTGTATGAGGCGCCCATGTGCTTGCGGCATTTAATCTTTTGTAGCACAATTCAATGTTGGCTGGTGCTTCACTATCTCTCGGCGAAAGTTTTAAAACGCGCTCGTACGCCCAAATTGCTTCACCGTACGATTTGTTTTGATAATAGCAGTTTCCTAGATTGTAAACAGCAGAAACATTGTTTGGTTCTTTTTCAATTACTTCATTGAAGAGATATATTGCTTGGGTGATTTTTTTGTCATTTGCTGCTTTTAATCCTTGATCAAATAAATCGGAAGAATAGGAATGAAGTGCACCAATTGAACTTATTAAAACAATCAATATTTGTTTCAAACTAGTCATGAATGAATAATTGAATGCGTGATTTGCTTGGCAGAAATTATCAAAGCATCTCTGTCATTTTCATCAATACCAAGACCATAACGAGCTTGTTCGCAGTTTGACAATAAATTACTTAAAGCATTTATTTTGTTTGCATCTGTATTACGTTCTTTTAAGAGAATAAATATTTCAGAACTGCTTAATATCATCGTTTCATCTTGATTTAAGTACAAAGACATTGATCGTTGTACTCCCTTTTCAATCAAATTATAATAGTTAGTATAGTCTCTTTCAGCAAGTGCTATTTCCGCTTCAAAAAATAAATTTTGAACTGCATTTTGAGCTTTTTGTTTTGCAACTTTTTGTGTTCCAGAATTTGTCTTTTCTTCTTTTTTCCTCATCCATAATCCAAAAAGGAGCGCAAGTATTAAGGGAGAAGTGATACCTATTAGAAAACTTTTTGATGAGAATTTGATTGTGTCATTGGATAAATTTCCACTATCGCGACGCAAAGGAAAAACTTCCTCTTGGAGTTGATTTTGAGGCAATGCAGCAATATCATCTATTCCAGGTTTGAATTTGTTGTTTTTCTCAATTACTAAAAGATCACTTTTTGTACTTACAGTGCAGTACTTTTCTTTGTTCGTATCGAAATAGGAAATACTTGTTTCAGGGAGTGTTTGTTCTCCAAATTTCGTGACCTGAATGTTATATTCGTAACTGATTTTCCCTTCTGCACCTCTGCTTCCAAAAACAAAATCTTCTTTGATGATTGGATCACCATAAACCACAAATCCTTTTGGTAAAGATAAAGTTGGTTCAACGATGTTTTGTAAGTTTCCAACGCCCGTAACTTCAACTAAAAGAGTAAATACGTCTCCTTGTTTAAAGTTTCCTGCTTGAACAGTTCTTGTAACATTGAATTGTCCAACACCACCAATAAAATCCTTTGGTACATTTCCAGG